>NZ_JBNPJU010000003.1:0-5465 GCF_050312575.1 Pseudomonas sp. R11F
TCCTTCTGAAATACCGCGGCGTCTTTGTTGGGGCGGCTGCGCCGCCCAGCGCGGGGCAAGCCCGCTCACTACAGAGTTTGTTTGCGGCAGGTTCTCTTAACTGACTGGCATTAGGGCAAGCCCCCTCCCACATTTCAGTCTTTATTGTCCTGACACCTGAGTACGATATTTCCCACACCAAGGCCTCCCTATAGCGACCTTGGTGATGGTAGTGTGTAGAAATGTTTCTGACTTATTGATCAGAAACCTCTTACTCACTATCTGCAAAGGAATGCCTCTGACAATGCACTTTCCACTCAAAAAACTGGTAGCCGCCACCCTGTTCGCAGCCAGCCTCTCGGCAGTCACCACACCCGCTTTCGCCAACCTCAGCGCCGAACAAAGCGCGACGATCATCAAGCATTTCAACGAAGCGCCGGCTACCGATTTCCGGGGTTTCCTCGGCACCCTGTCCAAGGGCGAGCTGGCGAAAACCGATGATGTCGGCCCGGCCATCGAGACCTTCCTGGCCAACAAACCGCTGACCGCCGACCAGCAGAACGAAATCAATCGTCTGCTCGGTATTTACACGCGGGTGAAGTACGGCAAGGCCGCCCTGGAAACCCTGCGCGAGCTGGTGGAGATCCCGACGTTCAATGTCGATGGCCTGCCGCAGTACAAGAACCCGGAATTCCTCAAGATCGCCGACAAGATCCAGAGCCTGGCCAAAGCGTTCAATCTGAATTTCCGCAACGTCGACAACCGCGTCTATGAAATCACCCTGGAAGGCAGCGGTGACGAAGTGGTGGGCATCCACGCCCACGCCGACGTGGTGCCCGTAACGCCGGAAAACTGGGTGCTCAAGGACGGCACCAAACTCGACCCGTTCAAAGTCACGCTGATCGGCGACCGCATGTATGGACGTGGCACCGAGGATGACAAGAACGGCATCGTCGTGGCCATGTACGCCATGAAAGTGATCAAGGAAGAAAAGCTGCCGCTGGCGCGCAACTTCAAGTTGCTGGTGGACACGACTGAAGAAACCTCCGGCGATGCGATCCCGTACTACTTCGAACACAACCCGGTTCCGCAATACAACCTGGCGCTGGATGGCGGCTACCCGGTGGTGATTGCCGAGAAAGGTTACGGCACCGTCATGGCCACCTTCCCGGTGCGCAAAGGTGAAGGCAAAGGCGCCGAGATCATTTCGATGACCGGTGGCATGGCCACCAACCAGATTCCTTCGGTATCGGTGGCCACTCTGGTCAGCGACAAGCCAGCTGAACTGGCGGCCAGCCTGGAAAAAGCCGGCGTTGAATACGCCAAGCAGAATGGCGGCGACTTCGAGGTGGCGGCCAAAGTGGTCGGCAACGAGGTCAAGCTGACGGTGACCGGCGTGTCCGCTCACTCCTCTGAACCGGAATCCGGTGTGAACCCGGTGGCGCGCATGCTGGTGCTGATCCACAGCCTGGACGGCAAGATTGCCCTCAAACACAACCACATCACCGACGCCGCGCGGTATGCCGCCGACAACTGGGGCCTGGATTACCTGGGCGGCAAATTGGGCGTGGGCTTCTCCGACGCCTTCATGGGGCCGCTGACCACCTCGCTGACCTTTGTCGGCCAGGATGCCAAAGCCTTCAAA
This sequence comes from Pseudomonas sp. R11F, assembly GCF_050312575.1. Lineage (NCBI taxonomy): Bacteria > Pseudomonadati > Pseudomonadota > Gammaproteobacteria > Pseudomonadales > Pseudomonadaceae > Pseudomonas > Pseudomonas sp. R11F. Next base: position 1,625 of record NZ_JBNPJU010000003.1, read on the forward strand.
CTGGCGGTGAACCTGCGCGTGCCGAAGGGCAAGACGCCGCAAGTGCTCAAGGCCGAAATCGCCGACAAGCTCAGCGCCTGGGACAAGCAAGCCAAGATCAAGGTGGACTTTACTTACTCGGTGGCCGAGCCGATGTACCGCAACCCTGAAGGCGAATGGGTGAAAGCCCTGCTCGCCGTGGCCAGCGAAAACCTGGGCATGGAACACAAGTTCGGCACTTCGGCCGGCGCGACCTCCGTGCACGAATTGCCCAATGGCGTGCAATTCGGCCTGGCGCGCCCGGAAGTCAAATACACCGGGCACACGGACGGCGAGTTCAAGAGCGTCGAGCAGTTCCTGCTCGACCTGCAGATCGTCACCGAAATGATGGGCCGTGTGGGGCAACTGCCCAAGCTCTGAGGTGATTTGAGCCCGCCGCAACGGCGGGCTCAACGCATCAGGATATCTTCGAAGAACCCACCGATGGGCAGCACGGGGTGACAAAGCTGGATCTCCAGCACCCACACCATTTCGCTGGGGGTGATAGCCAAGTCAGCCAGTTCCTTGTTCCCGAACAACGCATGGGGAAAATCCGCAATGCGGTGACCGGCCAGGTTGCGTGACAGCCGCCAGCCTTTGTCCACGGCGCGGCGTTCGGCAAAGTCATACAGTTCACAGCCGGTCATGCCTCGCAGCCAGGCTTCGCGGGTTTCATCGAAGACTTCATGCAACACCTGGCGGCACTCCAGGTGCGACGGCGCCTCGCCGAAGACAAAGGTATCGCCGTAGTCCCCTTCATAGCCGTCCCAGACCGGGCCAAGGTCCACCACCACGATGTCGCTGGGGCGCAATGTGCGCAGCGGGTCGATGCCTTCCCGGGATGGGCGCACCGTATCATCGCCAAAGCGGATGTAGGTGGGATGCCAGGTATGTGAGGCACCCATGGTTTGCAATTGCTGGGCGGCCATTTCGAGGGCGGCACCCGTGGTCATGCCCACCTTCAGTTGGCTGGCGATCGCGGCCAGTGCACGCACACTTTTCTCACGTGCCGCGAGCATGCCGTCGAGGGAATAGCGCGGCCCGACTTTTTCCCAGGTTTGATCCAGGTTGTCGAGCAGCGTATCGGCGCCGGACTGGCCACTGGGCACAAAGGCCTCTGCGATAAACCGATGGGCCGGCAAGCCCGCGTCCAGGCAAGCTGCACGCGCCTGGTTGATCATTACGCTGTTGCCGCAGGCATACACCTGAGCCGCCTCCCAGGCGTGCCCATGGCTCAGCGCAACCTCCTGCACCCTGCCCTCGGTTGCCAGTACCGGGTGCCAATGAAAATGCGCAGAGTCGATGACCGCCTGATCCAGGAATGCGCGGTCGTAGAAATCTGCCGCCTGTGCGCCGCCCCAGTAAAACGTCACCGGCACATCCTGTTGCAGGGCGGTCAGCAAGATCGGCTTGATACCCGCGTAGCCGGTGCCCGTGGCGAACAAGACCACAGGCGCAGCGGCATCGTCCTGCCAGGTGCAGGCACCAAAAGGCCCTTCCAACTGCAACAGATCGCCGGCCTCGAGGTCATCCAGAAGCGTCTCGGAAAACAGCCCGCCGCGCACCCGGCGAATCTGAAACACCAGGCGCCCATCGCCTTCGGCCGGCAGGTTGGCGATCGAGAAGCAGCGCGAGTCACCGCCGACCAGGCGAAATTTGAGGTACTGGCCCGGCCGCACGGCCAATGGCTTATCCGGCATCAGGACCAACTCCGTGATATCGGCGCTGAGTGCGCGCTTGCCCAGCACCGTCGCCTCGACAACCAGCGCGGGCGTGTCCAGCGACCAGCCGGGAATTTCCAGGCGCATATCGGCGCACGCATGACTTTGGCACAACAGCATTTCATTGGCCGCCAGAGGGAAGCATGGCGCAGGGGCGCCGGGCGCCAGTGGCTTGGCCCGGTAGTGCCCCGCAGTGACGATGACCTTGCAGGATCCGCACGCGCCGCGACGGCAGGAAAACGGAACGGACAGGCCGCTGGCAAGCATCGCGTCCAGCAATAGCTCGTCACCGGCTTCAAAGGTTTTCCCCGAGGGGGCGAGTTCGATGACATGGCGTGTATTCATAAAGACCTCGGGGTGAGTGAGGCTTGATTGTTGCGCTAGACTAGGCCCATTAGAAACCTCCAGTTTTGGATACTTCAGATGGTCCAGATGCGTAAATGGCGTCCGTTGCTCAAGTTGGATGAAAACACCCGCCAGGCCTCCTATCGCAAGATCGCCGAGGGCCTGGTGGCTGCGATCGTCGACGGGCGTCTGTCGCCGGGCACGCTGCTGCCGGGCACGCGAGAAATGGCGCAGTTGCTCGACGTCAACCGCAAGACGGTCATCCTGGCCTATGAAGAAGCCCTGACCAAAGGCTGGCTGATCAGCGAGCCGCGACGTGGGACGTTCGTCAATACGCAACTGGCGCCCACGCCAACGCCGCGCGGCGCACAACAGTCTTTTGCCCCGCCATTGCTGGAACAAGCGAACGTCGCGTACTTCACCCAGAACGCCCAGGTGATCGCCCTGCAACATCGGCACGACGCGCTGTTTTTCGATAACGGCGCCTGCGACCACCGCTTGCTGCCCCAGGCCGTGCTGCATCGCTACTACCGCAACGCGCTGCGCAACAGCTTTACGTCCAACTGCGTGCGTTACGGTAGCGAAGGCACCGGCTATGAATTGCGTTGCGCACTGGCGCAGATGTTGCGCAATAACCGTGGGTTGGCCGTCAACGCCGAGAATATCTGCCTGACCCCAGGCACTCAGGTATCGCTGTTCCTGACCGTCGGCCTGCTGATCCAACCGGGGGACGTGGTGCTGGTAGAACGCTTGAGCTATCCCCCCGCGTGGGAAATCTTCCGCAAGCTCGGGGCGCAATTGGTCATGGTCGATATGGACGACGAAGGCTGTCGAACGGACCACATCGAGCGGCTATGCCACATACACAATGTGAGGATGATTTACCTCACGCCGCACCATCAATTCCCCACCACCGTGAGCCTGCATGCAGCACGTCGACAACAGCTGCTGGCACTGGCGGCGCAGCACAATTTCTGCGTGATCGAAGAAGACTACGACCACGAATACCATTTCAACGGGCGGCCGTACTTGCCGTTGGCCAGTGATCACGCACAACGTCATGTGATCTATATTGGCTCGTTATCCAAAGCGTTGGGCGCAACCTTTCGTTGCAGCTACGTCGTCGCCCCCGCCAGCGTGATTGAAGTGCTGCAGAGGAGCGCGGCATTGGTGGTGGGAGACAGCGACGCGGTCGCGCAGAAGATGCTGGCCGACCTGATCAACCAGGGCGAATTGAAGAAACACCTGCGCCGCGTTTCAAAAGAATACGCCGCGCGTCGGGAGGTGCTGCAGAGCTGCCTGCAGGAGGCATTTGGCGACCGTATCCGGGTACGCGAGCCGGAGGGTGGCCTCGCGCTCTGGGTGCGGTTCGAGGATGACACCGACGTCGATCAACGGGTCAACGCCGCCCAGGACCAGGGCATCGTGGTGCGTAGCGCCCGTCAGTTTTCGCCGATGAACCTGCCGGAAAATGCCCTGCGCCTGGGTTTTGCCTCACTGGATCGGGATGAGATCCGTCAAGCCACGCAGCGGCTGGCAAGGGTGCTTAACGCGCACAAATAAAAACGCCGATCATTGCTGATCGGCGTTTTCATTGAATATGGAGCGGGAAACGAGACTCGAACTCGCGACCCCGACCTTGGCAAGGTCGTGCTCTACCAACTGAGCTATTCCCGCAAATGGCGTCCCCTAGGGGACTCGAACCCCTGTTACCGCCGTGAAAGGGCGGTGTCCTAGGCCACTAGACGAAGGGGACA
>NZ_JBNPJU010000027.1:0-4813 GCF_050312575.1 Pseudomonas sp. R11F
GCGTCAGGTTGGAAACTCTTGGCTGAACCACCGCTATCGGGAGCAAGCCCCCTCCCACACTTGGCCATCTTCAAGGGCGGATCGCAGGCGCCCGGGACCAGTCGATTTCCGCCGCCGGCATGGGCCGCCCAAACCAATACCCCTGGCCCATATCGCATTCCTGCTCCAACAGAAACCTTGCCTGCTCCACCTGCTCAATCCCTTCGGCATGCACTTGCATGCCCATGCTTTTCGCCAGGGCGATCACCACGCGCACAATGGCCGCATCGTCTTCATCCCACGGCAACCCGGCGACAAAGCCTTGGTCGATCTTGAGCTTCTGCACCGGCAGGCGCTTGAGGCGCAGCAGCGAGGAATAGCCGGTGCCAAAATCATCGATGGCCAGGCGCAAGCCCAGTTCACGCAGGCGGTGCAGTTGCTCCAGGGCGACTTCAGGGTCATCCATCACAGCACTTTCCGTGACTTCCAGCTCCAGGAACGCCGGCGCCAGGCCAGTACTGTGCAGGACCTGGGCAACTTGTTCGTACAGTTCGCGTCGGGCAAACAAACGGCTGGACACGTTGACCGCGATAAAACTCAGCGGCGCGCCTTCAGCCAGCCATTGGCACATCTGGCGACAGGCTTCGTGCATCACCCAGGCATCAATGTCGGCAATCAGCCCGGTGCGCTCGGCGATGGGGATAAATTCGCCCGGCGGCACCAGGCCACGCTCCGGATGCTGCCAGCGCACCAAGGCTTCGACACCGATCAGGCGGCTGTCTTGCAGGTCATGCACGGGTTGGTAGTAGACACGCAGCTCTTGCTGCTCAAGGGCGCGGCGCAATTCACCGGCGATTTCCACCCGATGCTGGGCATGGGCGGTGAGTTCTTCGGTGTACAGCGCGTAACCTTCGCGCCCGGCGCTCTTGGCCTTGAACAAGGCCGAGTCGGCATTGCGCAGCAGCTGTTCGGCGCTGAGGGCATCGCTGGGAAACAGGCTGATACCGATGCTGGCACTGATAAACAGCTGGTTGCCGTCAAACACGAACGGCTCTTGCATCGCATCGAGCATTCTCTGGGCCAATGCAGCCGCCTGAACCACCTGTGGACAACTTTCCACCAACACGGCGAACTCGTCCCCACCCAGGCGCGCCAGCGTGACGCCGGGGCCGAACAGGCCTTTCAAGCGCTCCCCCACCGCCTTGAGCAACTGGTCGCCGGTGGTGTGGCCGAGGCTGTCGTTGATGATCTTGAAGTGGTCCAGGTCCATCAACAGCAACGCACAGCCACGTTTATGCACTTGCGCCGAGGTCAATGCCTGGTGGGCACGGTCGCTGAAGAGCAGGCGGTTGGGCAAGTCGGTCAGCGGGTCATGATGGGCCAGGCGGGCCAGTTCGTGCTCGGAATCCTTGATGGCGCTGATATCGGAAAAGACCGCCACGTAGTGAGTGGCCTTGCCTTGGTCATCGCGGATCACGCGGATGGTTTGCCACTGTGGATAAATCTCGCCGCTTTTACGCCGGTTCCAGATTTCACCGCTCCATTCGTCGGTGCGCTCCAGGGTCTGGAACATCTGCTGGTAGAAATTCGACGAGTGGCGCCCCGATTTGAACAGGCTCGGCCGCTTGCCCATGACGTCTTCGCCGCTGTAGCCGGTGATCGCCATGAAGGCGCGGTTGACGTGCACGATCAACCCCCGAGCGTCGGTAACCAGCACCCCTTCGCGAGTGCAATCGAACACTGCGGCAGCCTGTTGCAGGCGCTCGCGATTCTCCTTCAAGGGCTGCTGCACCTGGTGTGTACGCGCAAAGCGCGCACAGATCAGGTAGATCACCAGCGCACTGAGGCCCACCCACACGTAGCCGCGCGCCTGCAGCCAGCGTCCCAACTCCCACGGGTTATCGAGAAAGTTGATCAATAGGTGGTTGCTGAGCTGGAGCCACACAACGGAAACCAGCAGGTACACCAGCCCTACGCGTAGGGCTCCTCGGTATGAATACAGCATATCTTCAGTAATCCTTACCAAAAAAACAGAATCGCCCTACAAAGGCTGAGGATTATAGAATAAGAAACATCCAGTCACTCCTATCTGAAACGGTGGCTGGTTTTCTCTGTTGGCTTAGTGATAATGCGTGAGCTGTCTTTTTCTTTATCTGAGGGCCATACAGCCTATGTGGTACAACGGTTTTCTTGACCTGTCAGCCTGGCAACTGGTGGCAGTCACGCTGTTGATGACCCACGTGACCATTGTCGGGGTCACCGTCTATCTGCACCGTTATTCGGCCCATCGCTCCCTGGAGCTCAATGCCGGCCTGAAACACTTCTTCCGCTTCTGGCTGTGGCTGACCACGGCGCAGAACACCCGCGAGTGGACGGCCATCCACCGTAAACACCACGCCAAATGCGAAACCGTCGACGACCCGCACAGCCCGGTCATCAAAGGTTTGTCCACAGTGCTGCGCAAAGGTGCCGAGCTGTATCGGGCCGAGGCTGAAAACCCCGAGACCCTGCGCATCTACGGCAAGAACTGCCCGGACGACTGGATCGAACGCAAGATCTACACGCCCTACCCGTTGCTGGGCGTGGCGATCATGGGCGTGATCGACCTGCTGTTGTTCGGCACTATCGGTATCACCATCTGGGCGATCCAGATGATGTGGATTCCGTTCTGGGCCGCCGGTGTGATCAACGGCCTGGGGCATGCCGTGGGCTACCGCAATTTCGAATGCCGTGACGCGGCCACCAACCTGGTGCCCTGGGGCATCATCGTCGGCGGCGAAGAGCTGCACAACAACCACCATACCTACCCCAACTCGGCCAAGCTGTCGGTCAAGAAGTGGGAGTTCGACCTGGGCTGGGCGTGGATCAAGGTATTCAGCTTCCTGCGCCTGGCCAAGGTGCAGCGCGTTGCGCCTATCGCGCACCGCGTCGAGGGCAAGGGCCACCTGGACATGGACACCGCCATGGCGATCCTCAACAACCGCTTCCAGATCATGGCGCAGTACCGCAAGCTGGTGATCGGGCCGCTGGTCAAGCAGGAGCTGGAGAAGGTCGATCACTCGGTGCGTCACCAGTTCCACCGCGCCAAGCGCCTGCTCTCGCGGGAAACCAGCCTGCTGGATGACCGTCACCACCTGCGCATCCAGAACATGCTGGAGCACAGCCACGCGCTGACCGTGATCTACGAGAAGCGCCTGGCGTTGCAGCAGATCTGGGTGAAGACCAGTTCCAATGGCCACGACATGCTGGCGGCGATCAAGGAATGGGTGCACGAGGCCGAGGCCAGCGGCATTCAATCCCTGCGCGATTTTGCTCACCAGCTCAAGACCTATTCGCTGCGCCCTGCAGCGGCCTGACTGGTACTCAAAGCCCTCCTATGGTGAGGGCGCTTGCTCCCGCTGGGCCGCAAAGCGGCCCCAGCCTTTGGTTTGGCTGGGACTGCTGCGCAGTCCAACCCGAGCAAGCTCGATCGCCCAAGGTAGAGCGCTCGCCTTGACTTGACAGCACGCTGAGTTTGGCTTGCCACCGGTTTCTGACGTCATTTCTTAGTCAACCGGATCATGGAACTTCACCGCAAATCCCCTCTCTCAATCAACACTTCGCCATCATGGTGGCCCTTGTAGTGACCGCTGCCCGATGCCGGCAGCGTGCCCAGAGAGAGTTGTGCCGATGGTTCACGAAAAGCCCTTTGCACCCAATACCCCGACGGCCGAACACCCCCGCCCGGCTGCGGCATCAACCCTGTTGGCGTTGATGCATGCCCAAGGAGAGGTCGAGCGGCTGAGTGAGCGCGAACAGCTGCTCAGCTCGCTGCTGGTCAGCGTGAATGCCGTGCTGTGGTCCATCGATTGGGAAACCCGCCGCGTGCTTTACGTGAGCCCGGCCTATGAACGGATATTTGGTCGCTCCGCCAGCCTGCTGCTGGCCGACCACCGTGAATGGCGCAACAGCGTCCACCCCGAAGACCTCGACTACGCCGAACAAAGTCTGGCCCGCGTGCTCGAACAAGGCGCCGTGGAAGACCGCGAGTACCGCATCATCACCGCCGACGGTCACATCCGCTGGCTGAGCGACAAGTGCTATATCAACCAACAGGTCGAGCCGGGCAAGCCGGTGATCGTGGTCGGCATAGCCGAGGACATCACCGAAAAAAAGCAGTTGGAGCTTGAGCTGCATCGCTTGGCCACCACCGACGTGCTGACCCAGAGCAGCAATCGCCGGCACTTCTTCGAGTGCGCCAACCAGGCGTTCGACAGCGCCTGTGCCCAAGGCACCCCGCTGGCCTTCCTGTTGCTGGACATTGATGATTTCAAGGACATCAACGACTCCTACGGCCATCTGGAGGGCGATCAGGTACTGCGGCGCATCGCCGAAAGCGGTCGAGGGGTATTGCGCCGTGGCGATCTGTTCGGACGCATTGGCGGCGAAGAGTTCGCCGCGGTGTTGCCCGGTTGTGCGCCCGAAATGGCGTTGCAGGTCGCCGAGCGGCTGGGCAAGGAAATCCAGGCGTTGGGTTTCAGCTATGAGGGCCGTGAGTTCACCGTGACCATCAGCCAGGGCCTGGCCGGCCTGCGCGAAGACGACTCGACCCTGGACAGCCTGTTTGCCCGGGCCGACGCCGCGATGTACGAAGCCAAACGCCAGGGCAAGAACCGCGTGGTAGCGGGCTGAAGCTCGGCGGAGGGCGTGCCAGGCACCAGATGATTGGCTAACACGACGCTATCGGGGCAAGCCCTAATGCCAGTCAGTTAAGCGATAAAGCGGACGATGAATAAATTGTGGGAGGGGGCTTGCTCCCGATGGCGGTGTGTCAGGTTCAGAAACCGTGGCTGAC
>NZ_JBNPJU010000026.1:0-4529 GCF_050312575.1 Pseudomonas sp. R11F
ATAGCGGTGGATCAGCCAGCTTATCTGCCGCTGCCCCACCGCTATCGGGAGCAAGCCCCCTCCCACATTGGCCCCATTTCAGATTGGTCCTATCTCAGATTGGCCCCATTCAGATTGGGTTTGCGAGCCTGTCAGGCTTTTTGCCAGACCTTGGGTTTGAAGAACAGCGTTTCGCCCCGCGCCAGGCCGATCAGGCTGTCGTGATCCTTCACCACTTCGGCCTCGATCAGCTCGCTCTGGCCTTCAACCTTCAGGGTTACCCGCGTGGTGGCCCCCAATGGACGGATATCGCGCACCTCAGCCGCGTGGTGGTCTTCCAGCTCATGCCGTGACAGCGACACTTCGTGCGGCCGGAACAGCACGTGCTGGTCCTCGCCCAGATGCAGACGGTTGGAGTCACCGAGGAAGTGGTACACAAAGTCGCTGGCCGGATTTTCATAGACATCACCCGGTGAGCCGATCTGCTCGATCACGCCTTTGTTCATCACCACGATACGGTCGGCGACTTCCATGGCCTCTTCCTGGTCGTGGGTCACGAACACCGAGGTCAGGTTGATGTCTTCGTGCAGGCGCGCCAGCCAGCGGCGCAGCTCCTTGCGCACCTTGGCGTCAAGGGCACCAAACGGCTCATCCAGCAGCAGCACCTTGGGCTCCACCGCCAAGGCACGGGCCAGGGCAATACGCTGGCGCTGGCCACCGGAGAGTTGTTCCGGGTAGCGATCGGACAGCCAATCGAGCTGCACCATGTTCAGCAGCTCGTGTACCTTGCCCGCGATCTGGCTTTCGCTCGGGCGTTGGTTTTTTGGCTTCATGCGCAGGCCGAAGGCGACGTTATCGAACACCGTCATGTGGCGAAACAACGCGTAGTGCTGGAACACGAAGCCGACGTTGCGATCCCGCACGTCGTGGCCGGACACGTCTTCACCGTGGAACACGATATTGCCGGCGTCCGGGGTCTCAAGGCCCGCGATGATGCGCAACAAGGTGGTCTTGCCGCAGCCGGACGGGCCGAGCAACGCCACCAGCTCGCCACTCTGGATGTCCAGATTGATGCTGTTCAGGGCCTTGAAGGCGTTGAAGTTCTTGCTGACATTACGGACTTCGATCGACATGACTTATTCCTCACCGGCGCTTTTGCGCAGGCGGTTGATACGGTTCTCGCTCCACTGCTTGAGCAGCAGGATGAAGAGCGCCAGGATCAGCAACAGGCTGGCCACCGCAAACGCGGCAACGTGGTTGTATTCGTTGTAGAGAATCTCGACATGCAGCGGCAGGGTGTTGGTCACGCCACGAATGTGGCCGGACACGACCGACACCGCGCCGAACTCGCCCATCGCCCGGGCGGTGCACAGCACCACGCCGTAGATCAGGCCCCATTTGATGTTCGGCACGGTCACATGCCAGAACATCTGCCAGCCATTGGCGCCGAGCAGGCGCGCAGCCTCTTCTTCCTGGGTGCCCTGCTCCTGCATCAGCGGGATCAACTCACGCGCCACGAAAGGCACGGTGACGAAGATGGTGGCAAGCACAATGCCGGGCAAGGCGAATACGATCTGGATGTCATGCGCTTGCAGCCATGGGCCAAAAAAACCCTGGGCCCCGAACATCAGCACGTAGACCAGGCCCGCGATCACCGGCGAAACCGAAAACGGCAGGTCGATCAGCGTCACCAGGATGCTTTTGCCACGGAACGAATATTTGCTTACGCACCATGCCGCGCTGACGCCGAACACCAGGTTGAGCGGCACCGAAATCACTACCGCGATCACCGTGAGCTTCAGCGCCGACAGCGCATCGGGTTCGAGGATCGCGGTGAAGAACGCACCGAGGCCGTTCTTCAAGCCCTGGGACACCACGATAAACAGCGGCAGCAGCAGGAACAATGCAAACACCAGCCAGCCGAGGCTGATCAGGATACGTCGCGATACGGCACTACCGCGCCGGGCAGCGTTGGCCGAGGACGCGGCGGAAATAGACGATTGGGACATGTTCCGCGCCTCCTTATGGACGTTCGATGCGCCGCTGCAACAAGTTGATCAGCAGCAGCAAGACAAAGGAAACCACCAGCATCAACACGCCGATGGAAGTGGCGCCGCGGTAGTCGTACTGATCGAGCTTGACCATGATCAGCAACGGCAGGATCTCGGTTTTCATCGGCATGTTGCCGGCGATGAAAATCACCGAACCGTATTCACCCACGCCTCGGGCAAATGCCAGGGCGAAGCCGGTCAGCCAGGCAGGCAACAACGCAGGCACCAGGATATAGCGGAAAACCTGCAGCGGCTTGGCGCCCAGGCAGGCGGCGGCCTCTTCAACTTCCCGGGGGATATCGGCGAGCACCGGCTGCACCGTACGCACCACGAATGGCAACGTGACGAAGGTCAGCGCCAGGGTGATACCCAATGGGGTGTAGGCGATCTTGAAGCCCAGGTCCGCAGCGAACTGGCCAACCAGGCCATTAGGCGTGTACAGCGCAGTCAGCGCGATACCGGCCACGGCGGTGGGCAGGGCAAACGGCAGGTCGATCATCGCATCGATGATCTTGCGTCCGGGGAAGGTGTAGCGCACCAGCACCCAGGCCAGCAGCGTGCCGATCACGCCGTTGATCAGGGCGGCATACAGCGCGGTGCTGAAGCTGAGTTTCAACGCCGCCACCACCCGTGGTGCGCTGATGATGTTCCAGAACTGATCCCAGGTGAGTTGAGCGGCGTGTACAAACATCGCCGCCAGGGGGATGAGTACGATCAGGCTGAGGTACACCACGGTGTAGCCCAGCGTCAGCCCGAAGCCGGGTATGACGGGGGAAATACGACGCGACATAAGAGTCCTTGGTTAGCGGTGACATACCACTGCGGTAGCGAACCTATCGTGGCGAGGGAGCTTGCTCCCGCTGGGCTGCGCAGCGGCCCCAAAACCAGGCGACTGAGTTGCCGGTTTGGGAGCGCTTCGCGCTCCAGCGGGAGCAAGCTCCCTCGCCACGGAAAGCGGGCTCCAACAGATAATTTGGCTTATTGCGCCGTGTAGATCTGGTCGAACACACCACCGTCATTGAAGAATTTCGGTTGGGCAGTTTTCCAGCCGCCGAAGTCTTTGTCGATAGTCACCAGGTCCAGTTTCGGGAACTGCTGGGCGTATTTTGCAGCGACTTTCTCATCGCGTGGGCGGTAGAAGTTCTTCGCGGCAATCTCCTGGCCAGCCGGGCTGTACAGGTGTTTCAGGTACTCGGTAGCGATCTCGGTGTTGCCCTTTTTCTCGGCGTTCTTGTCGACCACGGCCACCGGCGGCTCCGCGAGGATCGACAGGGACGGCACGACGATATCGAACTTATCGGCGCCGCCGTCTTCTTTCAACGCCAGGAACGCCTCGTTTTCCCAGGCCAGCAACACGTCACCCTGACCGTTGTTGACGAAGGTGATGGTCGAGCCGCGGGCGCCGGTGTCGAGCACAGGAACGTGCTTGAACAGCTCTTTCACGTATTCCTGGGCCTTGGCTTCGCTACCGCCAGCCTTCAGGCCGTAGGCCCAGGCGGCGAGGAAGTTCCAGCGAGCACCGCCGGAGGTTTTCGGGTTCGGGGTAATCACCGAAACGTCTTTCTTGATCAGGTCGCCCCAATCCTTGATGCCTTTGGGGTTGCCCTTGCGCACCAGGAACACGATGGTCGAGGTGTACGGGGTGCTGGCGTCCGGCAGCCGGGTTTGCCAGTTTTCCGGCAGGGTCTTGCCCAGCTTGGCGATTTCGTCGATGTCGCCGGCCAGCGCCAGCGTCACAACGTCAGCGCGCAGGCCGTCGATCACCGCCCGGCCCTGCTTGCCCGAACCGCCATGGGATTGCTGGATCTTGACGTTGTCATCCGGGTGGGACTGTTTCCAGAATTGGGTGAACTCAGCGTTGTAGTCCTGGTACAGCTCACGAGTCGGGTCGTACGAGACGTTGAGCAACTCGTAGTCCTTGGCAACGGCGGAACCGGCAAACACGGCACTGGCCAGGGCGGCCAAGGCATAACGGCGAATCGACGACATAGAAGGCTCCTGAAATTCGGGGTGTTGGCTTTTTCTTATAGTTGCGGGGTCTATCGCCGTAGTTGCTTAGTTCGGTTTGTTACCCGGGTTCTGCAAACGGAATTTTTCCTTGCGTTCGATCTGTACCACTTGAGCGTTGTGCACGGTGATTTCCACCGCGCCAAACCGCAGATCGCGCAAGGCGCTCTGGATCTCACGCAAAATGGCTGCTTCGTCCTGGCCGTCGACGCTACGTAGAGATGCGCTCATGGTCTCGCTCCTGAAATGAATAGTGCCTCGCAGTGGCGGCACTGCTTGCGGCGTGAGAGCGATAGTAGATAAGCGCGGATATTCTTAAAAATACTATTTAAGAATGTTTATATAACCAGAAAGAATTTTCTGGCAAGACTTGGAGTTGCAAAGGTTTTTTATCTTCATTCGCTGAAATCAAGCCCAGTGACGTTCCACATGGGGGAGGGGGCTTGCTCCCGATAGCGGTGCGTCAGGTTGGAAACTCTTGGCTGAACCACC
>NZ_JBNPJU010000052.1:0-3786 GCF_050312575.1 Pseudomonas sp. R11F
CACTCGTAGCTCAGCTGGATAGAGTACTCGGCTACGAACCGAGCGGTCACAGGTTCGAATCCTGTCGAGTGCACCATACAAACAAAAAGCCCGCCTAGTGCGGGCTTTTTGCCGTCTGGCGTTTGTGTAGGTTTTCTCGCAGGCATTATCTTTTTCTCCTGCTTCATGTGTTTTCCCTTCGAGCTGCGTCGTCGCAGTTCATAGATGCAGCCAATCTGAGCTTTGTCTCGCAAGCGCTTGTTCTTTCCAGTTTTTTAACGTTAAAAGCGCACGCAGCGTGTATCATTGTGCCCGTCAGCCCCGCCGGGGCTTGTGGAATACCTCCATGGACTTACCCAGTAGTTACTCAGTACCCCGCTTTACCAATCATGAATTGACTGATTGATCCTTCCGGCGTGCCCCGCTGCTGGGAGTGGAGTTCGCCTATGACCGAAGTAGAAGTAAAGAAAACACAGGAAAGCCTGCAGGATCGTCTGGCTCAAGTCATCGAGCTGCTGCAGCGCCAGCGCGTGGTCGAAGACCTCACGCACCGCCAGGAAGGTCCGCATCACGACCGCGTCGAAAACCTGGTCCACCGGCAAAACCTCGTCGAGTTGCAACGCAAGCTCGATGACCTGCACTCTGCCGACGTTGCTTATATCCTCGAAGCCTTGCCGCTGGATGACCGGCTGACGCTCTGGCAGTTGGTCAAGGCTGACCGCGACGGTGACATCCTTCTCGAAGTATCCGACTCGGTCCGTGAAACCCTGATCGCCGACATGGACGATCACGAGCTCCTGGCAGCGGCCAAGGAGATGGATGCGGACGAGCTGGCGGACCTTGCTCCAGAGCTTCCCCGTGATGTTGTCCATGAGCTGATGGAGGCGCTCGACGGCCAGCAACGTGAGCGCGTGCGTTCCGCGTTGTCTTACGACGAGGACCAGGTCGGCGCTTTGATGGACTTCGAGATGGTCACCATCCGCGAAGATGTCAGCCTGGAAGTGGTGTTGCGTTACCTGCGCCGTCTTAAAGAGCTGCCAGGCCATACTGATAAACTGTTTGTCGTTGATTACGAAGGTATCCTGAAGGGCGTACTGCCGATCAAGCGCCTGTTGGTCAACGACCCTGAAAAGAAAGTTGCGGAGGTAATGGCCAGTGATCCGGTGAGTTTTCACCCGGACGAAGACGCCTATGATGCCGCTCAAGCGTTTGAGCGTTACGACTTGATTTCTGCTCCGGTGGTCGACAAGAACGGCAAGCTGATCGGTCGTCTGACCATTGATGAAATGGTTGACCTGATTCGTGAGGAGAGTGAGACCGAAGTTCTCAACATGGCGGGTCTGCGCGAAGAGGAAGATATTTTCGCTTCGGTCTGGCGTTCCTTGCGTAACCGTTGGGCGTGGCTTGCTATCAACCTGATTACCGCCTTCATTGCTTCGCGAGTGATTGGGTTGTTCGAAGGTTCGATTGAGAAGCTGGTGGCTCTGGCAGCGTTGATGCCCATTGTTGCCGGTATTGGTGGTAATTCCGGCAACCAGACGATCACTATGATCGTACGAGCCATGGCGCTTGATCAGGTGAACACCGGTAATACGTCACGCCTTATGCGCAAGGAGCTGGCGGTGGCGCTGATTAACGGGGTCGTCTGGGGTGGCGTGATCGGTATTGTGGCCTACATGCTTTATGGCAGTTGGTCGCTCGGCGTTGTGATGACGGCTGCCATGACGCTCAACTTGCTGCTGGCCGCTCTGATGGGGGTACTGATCCCTATGACTTTGGCGCGCTTGGGTCGCGACCCGGCAATGGGGGCCAGCGTGATGATTACCGCCATGACCGATAGTGGTGGTTTCTTCATCTTCCTGGGCCTGGCAACGATCTTCCTGCTCTGATGCCTTTTCACGGGGGGCAATTCTGCCCCTCGTTCCATACTCCTTTCCCAGATTTCGCACAAAAAAAAGCCAGCACTTGGCTGGCTTCTGCTTTCAATGGTGAATCAATTGGCTTCTGCGGCTGCCTCAACATCGTGTGCGATAAGCGAGACGAGAGCATTTTGCTGGCGGTGGGAGAGTTGACGAAAACGCTGCAGCAGCTCGCGTTCATGCAGTGACAGCTCTGGGCTGTCCATGCGCATGCTCAACTCCTCACCCAGCGCCCCTTCCTGAATAAGGCTCTGCTCCAGGCGGGCGATGATTTCGGAGTTCATGCTGCGGTGATGATTGCGAGCCACCTCGGCAATGCGTTCCCGCATTCCGTCTGGCAGACGTACGACGAACTTGTCAGCCGTACGGCTGGAATAAATTGCCTGTTTCAATGGGCGCATATATTTAACCGGTTAGTTCAGAGGAGCGGTTTCTGGAATTGGCCGCAAGATGAGTGTTAAGACAAGGCTCACGACCAAAGTTCAACCCGAATTGCAAAGAGGCCGCATCATGCCTCAGATTTGACGTTTACTTGGCGTCAATTCTGTGACAAATATTGAACCGCCTACAGGCTTTATGCCAGCACTCATTTTCAATTCTGCGGACTGGTTGGAAAAAAAATTGCGCAGCATCTGGAGTTCAGATCGTCGCGCAAGCCCAGGCTGCACGCGGGTTGAGGGCGCACATCCTACCGCAATATGGCCTTTTGCCCTCAATCTTAAGACTAGTGGCAGTTTGCCGATTTGCTAGCGTCAGGCGACATAAGGTCGAGCTGAAATGGTTCTGCGCGGTCTTGGGTAGATTTCATCCGGTAGACCGGGTCGGCGTGAAGCTACTGGACGCTACGCCGGCAATAAATGCTGCGGCTGGGTCGTAGGCGGGCAGAGTTGCATGAGCGCCAAACCCAGGATCGGCGGGTCTGGTGACTCTCTTAGAAGATCCAGTGTTTGGATGTGGTCGAAGTCTGAGCGCCTTGAGCCGTGTAAACGGGGGAGGGCGGGGCGGCGGTCATTACAGCCAATTGCGGGCGTTGCTGGAGGTGATGTGGAACCGGCTGGTTGATCTGTGTCGTGTTCTGGGCATTCGTGGACTGAAAATGAAATATCACCAGCGCGGCCAAGGCTACGGTATTCAGGGCTAACAGGGCGGCACTATTCATGGTTCTCTTCTCCGCTGACTAGTTTTTGCAAAGCTGGCTTATAGGAGACGTATAGCAGGTGTCGTGCCAATATTTTAATGCTTTAAAATCAACTGGTTGCATTGGTTTTGTGAGGGTAGAGAATGCAATTTGCAATGTATTCGCTTTTTGGGTCAATGCAATTTGCACGATTCCATTTGCAGCCCAAATTTGCGGGGTTGAACTGCGTTTGCTTTTGCAAGCTTAGGCCTACACTCAAAATGCCTACGGACGACATGACAAAATCTATCTTGGCCGTTAACATGCACGCCGTCCGTCACTGGGCTCTTAGCCTGACGGCTTCCATTTGTCCCAGTAGCTCAATTGGATAGAGCATCCCCCTCCTAAGGGGAAGGTTGGCCGTTCGAACCGGCCCTGGGACACCATCTATACGCCAGGCGTTGCGCTATAGATGCATGTTGATTTGCGCGTCTTTCTTCTTCTCTTTTCCTCTCTTGATCTTCTTTCGCTTCCTGGTCGCTTTCGAGTGGGCTTCGCTCCGTGCTTTCCAGTATCGGAGCGCGTTCGCTGAGAGTCATTTTCTCTTTCTATATATAGAGGGGAGCGATAGAGGGGGATGCCCAGAAAGAAAATTCCGATTTTTTGAAATAGCGCTTGACGCCTCTGCTGGTGTCTGTAGAATTCGCCTCCCGCTAACGAGAGATCGGAAGCGCAAGTGGTTGAAGTTGTTGAAGAAATCTTCGAAAGCTT
>NZ_JBNPJU010000022.1:0-1487 GCF_050312575.1 Pseudomonas sp. R11F
CAGTTTCAGTGTTTGTAACTGAACCACCGCTATCGGGAGCAAGCCCCCTCCCACATTTTTTGCATGTTACTCGTGGTACTGCGCCGACAACTCGTGCACCGCACGCAGGAACGCGCCGGCATGCTCCGGGTTCACTTCCGGCGTGATGCCGTGGCCGAGGTTGAACACGTGGCCGGTGCCCTTGCCATAGCTGGCCAGGATGCGCCCGACTTCGGTGCGGATCGCTTCCGGCTTGGCATAGAGCACGGTCGGGTCCATGTTGCCTTGCAGCGCAACGCGGTTGCCCACGCGCTGACGGGCTTCGCCCAGGTCGCAGGTCCAGTCCAGGCCCAACGCATCGGCGCCTGCATCGGCGATGCTTTCCAGCCACAGGCCGCCGTTCTTGGTGAACAGGATGACCGGTACCTTGCGACCCTCATGTTCACGGATCAGGCCGCTGACGATCTTGCGCATGTAGGCCAGGGAGAACTCCTGGTACGCCGCCGCCGACAGGTTGCCGCCCCAGGTGTCGAAGATCTGCACCGCTTGCGCACCGGCCATGATCTGGCCGTTGAGGTAGGAGGTGACCGATTGCGCCAGCTTGTCCAGCAGCAGGTGCATGGCCTGCGGGTTGTCGTAGAGCATGGCCTTGGTCTTGCGGAAGTCTTTCGACGAGCCGCCTTCGACCATGTAGGTAGCCAGGGTCCACGGGCTACCGGAGAAGCCGATCAGCGGCACGCGGCCATTGAGCTCGCGGCGGATGGTGCTGACGGCGTCCATCACATAACCGAGGTCTTTGTGCGGATCAGGAATCGGCAGGGCTTCGATGTCGGCCAGGGTGCTTACCACTTTCTTGAAACGCGGACCTTCACCGGTCTCGAAGTACAGACCTTGGCCCATGGCGTCGGGGATGGTGAGGATATCGGAGAAGAGGATGGCCGCGTCCAGTTCCGGGTAGCGGTCCAGCGGCTGCATCGTGACTTCGCAGGCGAACGCAGGGTTCATGCACAGGCTCATGAAGTCGCCGGCATTGGCGCGACTGGCGCGGTATTCCGGCAGGTAGCGACCGGCTTGACGCATCATCCAGACAGGTGTGACGTCTACGGGTTGCTTGAGCAGGGCACGAAGGAAACGGTCGTTCTTGAGGGCAGTCATGTCGGCATCCGCAAAAAAAGTGCGGGCATTTTCTCAGAGCGCAACGCAAAAGGCACGGAATGCGCCGTGCCTTTTATCTATCGGGTCAATTTGTCGCGGATATGATCGTTCCCACGCTCCGCGTGGGAATGCATCCTGTGACGCTCCGCGTCACGCTTCAGAGCAGACGCGGAGCGTCCTGGGCGGCATTCCCACGCAGAGCGTGGGAACGATCATTAGACCTGCAGGTAGTCCAGGATCCCTTCGGCGGCGTTGCGGCCTTCGAAGATCGCGGTGACCACCAGGTCAGACCCACGCACCATGTCGCCGCCGGCGAAGATTTTCGGGTTGCTGGTCTGGTGCTTGTACTGGCC
>NZ_JBNPJU010000083.1:0-1463 GCF_050312575.1 Pseudomonas sp. R11F
AGTCGGTGTCTTGTGAGCGTCGAACTTTCGGTTCATAGCGTCTTCACACACCGCAATCTGGCCTTTCGACTCAAATTGCTTGGGTGTTATATGGTCAAGCCTCACGGGCAATTAGTATTGGTTAGCTCAACGCCTCACAGCGCTTACACACCCAACCTATCAACGTCGTAGTCTTCGACGGCCCTTCAGGGAACTCAAGGTTCCAGTGAGATCTCATCTTGAGGCTAGTTTCCCGCTTAGATGCTTTCAGCGGTTATCTATTCCGAACATAGCTACCCGGCAATGCCACTGGCGTGACAACCGGAACACCAGAGGTTCGTCCACTCCGGTCCTCTCGTACTAGGAGCAGCCCCTCTCAAATCTCAAACGTCCACGGCAGATAGGGACCGAACTGTCTCACGACGTTCTAAACCCAGCTCGCGTACCACTTTAAATGGCGAACAGCCATACCCTTGGGACCGGCTTCAGCCCCAGGATGTGATGAGCCGACATCGAGGTGCCAAACACCGCCGTCGATATGAACTCTTGGGCGGTATCAGCCTGTTATCCCCGGAGTACCTTTTATCCGTTGAGCGATGGCCCTTCCATACAGAACCACCGGATCACTAAGACCTACTTTCGTACCTGCTCGACGTGTCTGTCTCGCAGTCAAGCGCGCTTTTGCCTTTATACTCTACGACCGATTTCCGACCGGTCTGAGCGCACCTTCGTACTCCTCCGTTACTCTTTAGGAGGAGACCGCCCCAGTCAAACTACCCACCATACACTGTCCTCGATCCGGATAACGGACCTGAGTTAGAACCTCAAAGTTGCCAGGGTGGTATTTCAAGGATGGCTCCACGCAGACTGGCGTCCACGCTTCAAAGCCTCCCACCTATCCTACACAAGCAAATTCAAAGTCCAGTGCAAAGCTATAGTAAAGGTTCACGGGGTCTTTCCGTCTAGCCGCGGATACACTGCATCTTCACAGCGATTTCAATTTCACTGAGTCTCGGGTGGAGACAGCGCCGCCATCGTTACGCCATTCGTGCAGGTCGGAACTTACCCGACAAGGAATTTCGCTACCTTAGGACCGTTATAGTTACGGCCGCCGTTTACCGGGGCTTCGATCAAGAGCTTCGCGTTAGCTAACCCCATCAATTAACCTTCCGGCACCGGGCAGGCGTCACACCCTATACGTCCACTTTCGTGTTTGCAGAGTGCTGTGTTTTTAATAAACAGTCGCAGCGGCCTGGTATCTTCGACCGGCATGGGCTTACGGAGCAAGTCCTTCACCCTCACCGGCGCACCTTCTCCCGAAGTTACGGTGCCATTTTGCCTAGTTCCTTCACCCGAGTTCTCTCAAGCGCCTTGGTATTCTCTACCCAACCACCTGTGTCGGTTTGGGGTACGGTTCCTGGTTACCTGAAGCTTAGAAGCTTTTCTTGGAAGCATGGCATCAACCACTTCGTCATCTAAAAGAT
>NZ_JBNPJU010000084.1:0-1311 GCF_050312575.1 Pseudomonas sp. R11F
CCCAGCGCGGGTGTAGAACCGTAGACATCGTTTACATCTGAAACCGGGGACATCGTTTACACATTTGAAGCTTGGACGCGAGTCATTCCCCGTCCAAGCCTCCCCAAGGGATAGTCACACAGGTAAAGATCCCAGGCATCATCTTCAGTCTCTTTCAGCCCTATTCGCTCTCCAGCTAGCGCTTCGCTAACAAATACCAGCTTGCCCTTCCACATTATCGAACCGTTCTGCCTGACGCTTCGAACCAACATTTCCGCCGGGTATTCCAAATCCGGCAAACGGCCGGGATAGGGTCGACTAGATGGCACATACAGCTCTCCAGGACGTTTCATACCGAGTGCTTCATGAGGCCGCACGTAATTGAACTCATGCCTGAAGTGCTCCAGCAAAAGCTGCTGCTCTATCAAGTTTTTCCCTAACGGCAACTCAAGCTTCAAGCTACGGTGCATTCGCTCATGGCGACCATTCTGGGCGGGTCTTCCCGGCATCGTTCGTTCCGGATAGATACCTAATCGGATCCACCAAACTGCCAAGGTGGACATTCTTGCCAAGCCCGGAGAGGCGAAGGGAACACCGTTGTCAGTACGAATGACGTCCGGCATTCCATATTCCTGAAAAAGCCTCTCAAAGGCCTGTTTTACCGGCTTGGTCATGATCTTGGGATGGGCCCTGCACGCCAAAATCATGCGGGAGGCGTGGTCTGTAACGGTCAAAGGGAAGCACATCTGTGCGTCGAGCATCTTGAATTGCCCTTTGTAGTCAGCACACCACGTCTTATTGGGTTCGTTTGCTTCTCGCATTTCTCTGTGAGAGGTGCCGTGTCGGCGCTTGAAGCGCCGTTTACTGACTAACCCGAGCCGTTCAAGCCATTGACCTGCCGTACTTGGAGAGGGCCAGGCGGTGCAAGGGTCATCGATTCGTAATAGCTCGATAATCTTCTTCGGCCCCCATTTATCGTGAGCGTCTTTCATTGCCACGATGCGGGCCAATATCTCGTCGTCAGTTTTGTTTGGGCTGTGATGAGGACGCCGGGAAAGCTCGGCCAACGACTTTAAATCGCCGTCAACATGCCGAGAAATCCATTTATCCACGGTCGGCCGACTAACGTTGAAGCGGCGTGCCAGCTGGCTTTTTGTGTAATCGCCAGAAAGCCAGTCGACGACCAGCTTGATTCGTTGGTTCATAGGGGACTCTTGGTTCCAGGGCATGATCAGTTACCTCCTGATCATGCGTGATAGCCTGTAAACCATGTCCCCGGTTAGAAATGTAAACGATGTCCCCGGTTTGTACCGGGGCAAGCCCGCTCACTAC
>NZ_JBNPJU010000085.1:0-1293 GCF_050312575.1 Pseudomonas sp. R11F
CAGCCTACCACCTTAAACTTGGACAACCAACGCCAAGCTGGCCTAGCCTTCTCCGTCCCTCCATCGCAATAACCAGAAGTACAGGAATATTAACCTGTTTTCCATCGACTACGCTTTTCAGCCTCGCCTTAGGGACCGACTAACCCTGCGTCGATTAACGTTGCGCAGGAAACCTTGGTCTTTCGGCGTGGGTGTTTTTCACACCCATTGTCGTTACTCATGTCAGCATTCGCACTTCTGATACCTCCAGCAAGCTTCTCAACTCACCTTCACAGGCTTACAGAACGCTCCTCTACCGCATCACTTACGTGATACCCGTAGCTTCGGTGTATGGTTTGAGCCCCGTTACATCTTCCGCGCAGGCCGACTCGACTAGTGAGCTATTACGCTTTCTTTAAAGGGTGGCTGCTTCTAAGCCAACCTCCTAGCTGTCTAAGCCTTCCCACATCGTTTCCCACTTAACCATAACTTTGGGACCTTAGCTGACGGTCTGGGTTGTTTCCCTTTTCACGACGGACGTTAGCACCCGCCGTGTGTCTCCCATGCTCGGCACTTGTAGGTATTCGGAGTTTGCATCGGTTTGGTAAGTCGGGATGACCCCCTAGCCGAAACAGTGCTCTACCCCCTACAGTGATACATGAGGCGCTACCTAAATAGCTTTCGAGGAGAACCAGCTATCTCCGAGCTTGATTAGCCTTTCACTCCGATCCACAGGTCATCCGCTAACTTTTCAACGGTAGTCGGTTCGGTCCTCCAGTTAGTGTTACCCAACCTTCAACCTGCCCATGGATAGATCGCCCGGTTTCGGGTCTATTCCCAGCGACTAGACGCCCTATTAAGACTCGCTTTCGCTACGCCTCCCCTATTCGGTTAAGCTCGCCACTGAAAATAAGTCGCTGACCCATTATACAAAAGGTACGCAGTCACAGAACAAAGTCTGCTCCCACTGCTTGTACGCATACGGTTTCAGGATCTATTTCACTCCCCTCTCCGGGGTTCTTTTCGCCTTTCCCTCACGGTACTAGTTCACTATCGGTCAGTCAGTAGTATTTAGCCTTGGAGGATGGTCCCCCCATATTCAGACAAAGTTTCTCGTGCTCCGTCCTACTCGATTTCATGACTAAGAGATTTTCGCGTACAGGGCTATCACCCACTATGGCCGCACTTTCCAGAGCGTTCCGCTAATCTCAAAGCCACTTAAGGGCTAGTCCCCGTTCGCTCGCCACTACTAAGGGAATCTCGGTTGATTTCTTTTCCTCAGGGTACTTAGATGTTTCAGTTCCCCTGGTTCGC
>NZ_JBNPJU010000086.1:0-1085 GCF_050312575.1 Pseudomonas sp. R11F
ACGCCTTTGATGGCGGTGGTGACGGTCTGGTCGCCTTTGTAGACGTCGTTCGGCGCCACGGTGGTGACGGTGCCGCTGGATTGGTTCACACCGATGGTGATGGTTTTACCGTTATCCAGGGTGACGGTCAGCGGGTTGGTGATGTTAGTTACCGGCGCGCCGTTTTTATCCACAAGGCTGGCGGTGTAGACGATGTTGCCGCCTTCACCGACGGTGTTGGTGGCCGTCAGTACCACATCGACTTTGTCGATGGTGTCGTTGATCGTGGTGGTCGCGCCGTTGCCTGCAACTTCCAGCTTCTCGAAGTTACCGCCGGTGGCGTCAGTGATCTTGACGGTCTGGGTGCTCTTATCGATGAACACGTCATCGCTAGGTGCAGGAACGGTCACAGTGCCGACGGTATCGCCAGCCTTGATGGTGATGGTGGAACCGTTGTCGAGTTTCAGCGTGACGTCAGTACCCGCTTTGTTAGAAAGCGTGGCGGTGTACGTAATCTGACCACCTTCATTAACTGCGCTTGGCGCGGTCAGGGTCACGGTGGTGGTGTCCGCAGTGCCCGGAGTATCGGTAACGGTGGTGTTCACCGGCGTAGTGCCCGGCACCAGGTTCTCGAAGTGCTCGCCGCCAGTGACGCCTTTGATAGCGGTGGTGACGGTTTGATCGCCCTTATAGACGTCGTTCGGAGCGACTACCGAGACGGAACCGCTGGATTGGTTCACACCAATGGTGATGGTTTGGCCGTTATCCAGGGTGACCGTTAGCGGATTGGTGATGTTGGTCACCGGTGTGCCGTTCTTATCCACAAGGCTGGCGGTGTAGACGATGTTGCCGCCTTCGCCAACGGTGTTGGTGGCCGTCAGTACAACATCGACCTTGTCGATAGTGTCGTTGATAGTCGTTGTCGCGCCGTTACCTGCAACTTCCAATTTCTCGAAGTTGCCGCCGGTAGCGTCAGTGATCTTGACGGTCTGGGTGCTCTTATCGATGAACACGTCATCGCTTGGCGCAGGGACGGTCACGGTGCCGACGGTGTCTCCGGCCTTGATGGTAATGGTCGAACCGTTATCCAACTTCAGGGTGACGTC
>NZ_JBNPJU010000068.1:0-191970 GCF_050312575.1 Pseudomonas sp. R11F
GGTATTTCAGGAGGACCGAGGTGCCTGGGTTTGGGGCGGCTGCGCCACCCAGCGCGGGGCAAGCCCGCTCACTACAGGCTTCAGCGGCCGGTACGGATGGTGTTCCACACCCGCGTACGCACCCGGTCGATATTCAGCGGCATCGCCTCCAGGGCAAACAATTTGCCCATCATTTCCGGGCTCGGGTACACCTTGGTGTCGGCCTTGATCATCGGGTCCACCAGGCTGTCGGCTGCGCTGTTGCCATTGGCGTAGTGCACGTAGTTGGTGATGCTGGCCATCACGTCCGGGCGCAGCAGGTAGTTCATGAACGCATAGCCGGCTTTTTCATCGGGCGCGTCGGCGGGCATGGCGACCATGTCGAACCAGATGGCGGCGCCTTCCTTGGGGATGTTGTAGCCGATGTTCACGCCGTTTTTGGCTTCCCTGGCACGGCTTTCGGCTTGCAGGATGTCGCCGGAGAAACCGACAGCCACACAGATGTCGCCATTGGCCAGGTCGGCGGTGTATTTCGAGGAGTGGAAGTACGCCACATACGGCCGCACCTTCATCAGCAGGTTTTGAGCTTTTTTGTAGTCTTCAGGCTGCTTGCTGTGGGGCGGCAAACCCAGGTAGTTCAGCGCGGCCGGCAACAGCTCCGGGCCGTTGTCGAGGATCGCCACCCCGCACTTTTGCAGCTTGGCCATGTTTTGCGGTTTGAAGATCAAGTCCCAGGAATCCACCGGCGCGTCGTCGCCGAGCACGGCCTTGACCTTGTCGATGTTGTAGCCGATGCCCGTACTGCCCCACAGGTAGGGAAAACCGTGGGCGTTGCCCGGGTCGTTGTTTTCCAGGGCCTTGAGCAATACCGGGTTGAGGTTTTTCCAGTTGGGCAATTGGCGCTTGTCGAGCTTCTTCAGCGCGCCGCCCTCGATCTGCCGGGCCATGAAGTGGTTGGATGGGAACACCACGTCATAACCCGATTGCCCCGTCATCAACTTACCGTCGAGGGTCTCGTTGCTGTCGTACACATCGTAGGTGAAACCGATGCCGGTTTCTTTCTGGAAGTTCTTGGTGGTGTCGGGCGCAATGTAGTCCGACCAGTTGTAGATTTTCACCGTCTCAGCGGCCTGGCTGATAGACGCCGCTAATATCAGGGGAAACAGGGCAATGGCTTTCATGGTTCGATTTCCTGGCGGTTTCAGGGCTGTTGTTATGGCAGGCGATCAAGGATCCAAAGCGTTCGTGCGAGTCAAACGATCAGTGCATGAAACCTTCCATGAAGCCGGCCACGGCGCTCGCCAACTTGCGCCGCCAAGGCGCGGTATGGGGGTCGGCCAACACCTGGTCTTCATGCACAAAACTGCGAATGATCGCGTTGTAGCCCAGCCAGCGGCAGGGCTCGGGCTCCCAGGGCTTGAGTGCGTCCAGGCCACGCTCGCGGATCACCCAGGGCTGGGTGGTCAATGGCGTATCCAGGCCCAGGATCAGGTCAGCCAAGGTGCGACCGCCCAGGTTGGTGGCGCCGACGCCCTCCCCGCCATAACCGCCAGAGAGCGCGATACCGGTCTTGTGGTCACACAACATATGTGGCCGGAAGTTGCGTGACATGCCGAGGTTGCCACCCCAGGAGTGGGTAATCCGTACCTTCTTCAGCTGTGGGAAGAGTTCACCAAACAGGTAACGACGCAGATCGACCTCGCTGTCGGTCAGATCGAAGTTGTGTCGCAACTTCCCCGCGAACTGATAGCCGCCACGCGCCCCGAACACCAGGCGATTGTCCGCTGAGCGCTGGCCGTAGGTAACCTGACGGCTGCTTTCGCCGAACGCCTGGCCATGGCTCAAGCCGATTTCATCCCAGGTCGCGGCGGACAGCGGCTCGGTGGCGACCATCAGGCTCTGCACCGGCAACTGATAACGCCCCAGGGCCGGCAATGTGTTGGCGTAGCCTTCCACCGCCGGCACCACCCAGGCGGCGCGCACGCCGGCCTGGGCCGTGCGCAGGCGGCCGGACTGCCAGTGGGTCACCGGGCTGTTTTCGTAGATCGTCACCCCCATGTTCTCCACCACCCGCGCCAGGCCGCGCACCAGCTTGGCGGGGTTGATCGTCGCGACATGCGGCGCATAGATGCCGCCATAGGGCTTGGCGATACGGATCTGTTCGGCCAACTGTTGCGGGCTCAACCAGCGGTAGTCGTGTTCAGTCAGCCCCTGGGCGTGGAGTTTGTCCAGGTAACGACGCAGGCTGCGCTCCTGTTCGGGGTAGCGTGCGGCGCAATACAGGGCCCCGCCTTTGCGGTAGTCGCAGTCGATTCCTTCACGGGCCAACACCTGGGCCACTTCATCCGGTATGCCGTGCAACAGATCGAATGAGGCCCGGCGTTGTTGCGGGTCGAGGCCCGCCAACAAGCGGTCTTCACCCAACAGGTTGCCCATCAGCCAGCCACCGTTGCGGCCCGACGCGCCAAAACCTGCGGTGTGTGCCTCGATAATCGCGATTTTCAGCTCGGGTGCCTGGCGCTTCAGGTAATACGCGGTCCACAGCCCGGTATAACCGGCACCGATAATGGCCACGTTGACATCCAGGTCATGGGCCAGCGCCGGCCGCGCCAGCAGCGGGTCGTCCAACTGGTCCATCCATAAACTGATCTTGCGCCATGCCGGCATGCCGGGCTCCCCTACCTCATTTCGATAGGGACGATCCTAGGGCGTGAGGTTATGGGCTGTCTTGCGCGCGTGCACGCAGAGAAATTTGCTTGACGTAAGCCTTGGGCGACTGCCCGGTGTGCTGGCGAAATGCGCTGTAAAACGCCGATAACGAGTTGAAACCCGCAGCGAACGCCAGCTCATCGACTTTTATCGGCGACGTGGCCTTGTCCAACTCGGCCAACAAGTGCTGGAGCCGTGCCTGGTTGACGTAGCGGTAGAAGCTCTGCCCGAGCACCTGGTTCAGCAGGTAGGACATCTGATTGCGGCTGTAGCCACACGCCTTGGCCACCCGTTGCAAATCCAGCTCCGGGTCCAGATAGGGTTGCTGCTGTTGGAAATACTGCTGCAGGTCGTTGGCCATATGCCCCAACTGGTGCGGCGACAGGCCCAGGCGACTGACGGTCGGGCGTATAGCCTGGGCCGGTTGTTCATGCACCAGGGACGCGTATTCATTGACCCGCCAGATCAGCCCGTCACGCACGGTGATCGCTTCGCTGGTGCGGAACGACACCAACCCCTGGCCGCCACGCAAGGTGATGCAGTACTGGATGAAGGCTGTGTCACCGTCGGCGCGAATGCGGTCAGCATGGGCGATGGCCTCATCGGGCCCACGCGGCATGCTGGCTTGCAGGTACTCACGCAGTTCGGCGTAGCCCACCACGCGGTTCTGGAAGAAGTCGTGGTACTGGATGTCCGGATGGTAGTAGGCCATGACCCCATCCAGGTCGCGATGGCGCCAGCACAGGTGGTGACGCAACACCAGTTCAGCCGTGGCCCGGGTGGTTTGGCAATCATCGGCCGAGGCGCTGTCGGGCATATAAGGCTCTGTGGCGGGTAAATGGTGAGACTGCCGAATTATCACGACCGCTTCAAGGGTCGATCAGCGCTGATCACTAATGGCTTTTTGCCTGATTTGAACCAGGACATGACCTACATCAAAGAGTCAGTAAACAACTGCCGAACGGGACAAAAAAAGTCACATGACGGTTACGAACGAATGCTATTTTTGAAATTCTTCAAACCATGACCATTGACGGTCCTGGCCCTGCCGCGAGCTAAAGGAAGCGCTCAATGAACAAGGTGGGCAATATGCACGGCAACCTGAACAAAGTGACGTTCCCCAACGCCTGCCAGCTGATGCGCTGGCATTTTCATCCGATGGGTTTCGAAGGCAGCATGGATGCGCCTGGCAGCATGATCGTGCGCCTGTTCGACCGGGCCAGCGGCGAGACCTTGATCGCCATCGCCGGCATCCCCTGCGCCACGGTGATGAATGCCTCTGATGTAGAGCGCATCATCGAGGCGGTGGAGGATGAGTTGGAGTCCTTTGTACCACCGCTGTCTTTGCGGGCTTGATGCCTTGCCCGGGCCGTCGTGAGCGGCCCTGCCGGAGTCATCCACGCCGGTCGTCGAAGAACGCTTTCTTGCCATCTACCCGCTCCGAGGCCCTGGGCACATTCACGCCCTGGCCCTCCGGTTTCTCGACATACCAATAGCAGTGGCTCACCGCACGGGTGATACCGACGTAAGCCAGGCGCAGCACTTCGTCTCTTTGCGCTGTGTCATAGGGCTCGCTGTCGCCGTCCTTGCCCAGCCCGGCCATGCGGTAAACCTGGTTCTTGTAGGGCGAGCTGGTGACATGTTGGCAATCGCCCAGCAGAAAAACAGCATCCGCCTGCAAGCCCTTGGCACTGTGATAAGTCAGCTGTTTCAACCTACGAGCCGCTGGCGGCAAGCTAGAATCCAGATTAACTACAGACTGAATATGCTCCTTAATCAATAACTTATCACTGCTTTTTCTATACAACATCAAGACCGAATCGCCTTTTTGATAATGCTCGAGCAGCGTGCGGCCAAGCATGGCGTCATCGCGCTCAAGCACCGCAACCGGGACCAAGGGCTTGGGGGCGCCGCTGGCCTTGGCTTTTTTGCCGGGAATCGCCGGGGCGCTGCGCACGACATGCTCGGCGGCGTCGATGATGTGCTGGTGGCTGCGGTAGTTCTCGCCGAGCATCACACGGGTGGTCGCGGGTGACGGGAATTCCTGGTTGAACGCAATGAAATACTGGGGCGAACTGCCGCGCCAACCATAAATCGACTGCCAGTCGTCCCCGACGCAGAGTAACGAAGAACGCTGCGCCCCACGCCCGACGTGCATCGCCGGACCACGGCTGCGGATCTCACGCAGGCTGGCGCGAAGCCACGACACGATCTGCGGCGATACGTCCTGGAACTCATCGATCATCAGGTGCGACATCGGGCGCAGCAGCGGGTCGCTGAGCAACTTGAGGTTTTCCGGGGTGTTTTCACCGAACAGCGAGAACATGCGGTTGTAGGTCATGATCGGCGGCGACTGATCGAGCAGATGGTCTTCCAGGGCTTTCCAGAAAATGCTCAGGGCCTCGAAGAAGAACCGGTCGGGGTCGTCCTTGGCGAAGCTCATCCGGCCCACGGCAGTGGGTACGTCCAGGCCAAGGTTTTCGATAAAGCCGGCAGCCGTGACAAAGCTGTCCAGCAGCGGCGCCGACGCCAGTTCGCCTTTAACCTTGTAGTCAAACCCGGGGCCCGCCGTGGCATCCCCCGCCAGGCTGCCCAAAAGCCGTTTAGATGATTCGTAGTTATCAAGCCAAATCAAAGGCTTGCGGCAGAAAGCTTGAAACAGGGTGCGCTTTACCGCCCACTCCGCACGCACCGACAGTTTGGCATTGGGGCGTGTAATCTGGGCGTTCTCCCGGGCATCGAAGCCCAACACCACCCAAGCGTCCAGCTCAGCGATGTAGCCATGGCAATGAAACTGCGCACCGTTGATCTCGAAGGTCTGCCGGCTGGGCTCAATGCCTTTTATCGGCCAGGCGCCGGCACGAAACCACAGGTCTTCGATCACATCGCAGAGTTCTTCATCACGCTTGGCCGCCAATTCGGTCACCGCCATGCGCTTTTGCACATCCGGGTGGTCGCGCTCCAGTTCCTTGAGCTGCAGGCCCTGGCGCGCCAGCGGCACGATCAGTTCACGGAAGCGTTCATGGCGACCATGCAAGTGGTGGTAGCAGGCATTCAGCTGTTGGCGCTGCGCGTCGCTGATCCGCAGGTCGAACGGGTTGCTGTCGGCGTCTTCAACCCCACTGCCGAGGTTCTCGAAGGCTTGCAGCCGTTCAAAGCCCGGCAAACTGCGCACCATGGGCAAAATGCGCGAGTGAAAGGTACGCACCACAGCCTGGGCCTCTTTGAGGCCAAGGGGTTGGCCCCACAGGCTGAGAATCTGCATGAGCTTGTTGATGAAGTCTTTGCGTGATTCGCGGGTGAAGGTCACCACCGTCATCGAGCTTAGCTCGAAGCCCAGATAATGGGTCAATAGCAGGATACGCAGCACCAGCGAGGTGGATTTACCTGCGCCCGCCCCGGCAATCACCGAGGTCGAGGGCGTGTCGCTGAAGATCATCTTCCACTGCGCCGCACTGGGCTGGGCATGCTCGGGCAGCAATCGGGCGACGTCGGCCTTCATGCGTTTTTTCACCTCGGCGGTCAGCGGCAGGCGCCAATCATCGAACAGGCTGTCGTCGATCCCCGGCGCGCGATGCTCGTCCGGTCGAAAGTCACGAATCAACAGGACTTGCCGGCCCTCCTCGATACCATCGGCCTTACCCTCGCGGTAGCCGTACTCCACGCCGGCCTCGTGCCCGCTGCGAAAACCATCCGCCTGGCCATGCAGCCAGGAAAACCGGTGCTGGGCCCGTAAACGGGTCAGGCCATGCCCAAACAGGCGCGCCGCCAGACGCTTGAGTAGCGGCATTTCGGCCAGTGGGCGCAGTTCGGGCGGTAGATCAGGCTTTTGTTGCGGCACGCGGACTCCTGCGATGGACTGGCTTCGACAAGTGCGCCATGGTCGCCGGAAACGGCGTTCAGTTCCAGCCAATTGCTTTATCGTCATGCAGTTAGGCGATGAAGTGAAAGTCAAAACACGCGTAACCCATCTAATCGACTGATAGGAATAAGGCACTTTTTACGCTTTTTATCGATCATCCGCTGCCGGAAAATGGGCTCATTCACAGGAGACGATCATGCTTGAACTTCGACCCTTCAATACGTTGGGCGGCGCCCATCACGGCTGGCTGGACGCTCATCACCACTTTTCATTTGCCGAGTACCACGACCCCAAGCGCATGCACTGGGGCAACCTGCGGGTATGGAACGACGACATCATTGCGCCGGGCACCGGTTTTCCGCAGCACCCGCACCGCGATATGGAAATCATCACCTATGTGCGTGAGGGCGCGATCAGCCACGCCGATAACCTGGGCAACAAGGGCCGCACCGAGGCTGGCGACGTTCAGGTGATGAGCGCCGGCACCGGGATCGCCCACAGCGAATACAACCTGGAAGCCACACCGACCAAGATTTTCCAGATCTGGATTATCCCGAACGAATCGGGGTTGCCGCCGTCCTGGGGTGCCAAACCGTTTCCCAAAGGTGACCGCGAGGGTTTTGTGACCCTGGCCAGCGGCAAGGCCGGAGACAGCGAGAGCCTGCGCATTCGGGCGGACGCGCGCCTGGTGGCAGCGAACCTGAAAGCCGGGGAAAGCGCCGAATACCGGCTGGACAGCGGGCGGCGTGCGTATCTGGTGCCGGCGACCGGCGTGATTGAAGTCAACGGCTTGCGTGCACAAGCTCGCGACGGTGTTGCGGTGCAGGATGAGCAGGTATTGCGCGTAACGGCGATTGAGGACAGCGAGATTGTGCTGGTCGATCTGGCCTGACGGCCGGCGGCATGGATGACCTGTGGCGAGGGAGCTTGCTCCCGCTGGACTGCGTAGCAGGCCCAGTCTTTTCAAATCAAAAGCGGGGGCCGCTTTGCGGCCCAGCGGGAGCAAGCTCCCTCGCCACGGTGACAGTCTTTTCAGAAACTGAGTGGTATCACTCGGAAATCGCGCCGTCGACCAGCACCTGCGCCTCTTCCACCAACTGCTTGAGGTGATCTTCGCCAATAAAGCTCTCGGCGTAGATCTTGTAGATATCCTCGGTACCCGATGGGCGTGCGGCGAACCAGCCGTTTTCGGTCATCACCTTCAAGCCACCGATTGCCTGGTTATTGCCCGGCGCATGGCTGAGGATTTGCTGGATGCTTTCCCCGGCCAACTGCGTGGACGTGACCTGCTCCGGCGACAGCTTGCCCAACAGCGCTTTCTGCGCCGGGGTGGCCTTGGCGTCGACGCGGATCGCGAACGGCTCGCCCAGGGCATCGGTCAGGCCACGGTAGATCTGGCTCGGGTCCTGACCTTTGCGCGAGGTCATTTCCGCGGCCAGCAAGGCCGGGATCAAACCGTCCTTGTCAGTGCTCCACACGCTGCCGTCTTTACGCAGGAACGAGGCGCCGGCGCTTTCTTCGCCACCAAAGCCCAGCGAGCCTTCGAA
This sequence comes from Pseudomonas sp. R11F, assembly GCF_050312575.1. NCBI lineage: Bacteria > Pseudomonadati > Pseudomonadota > Gammaproteobacteria > Pseudomonadales > Pseudomonadaceae > Pseudomonas > Pseudomonas sp. R11F. The sequence continues at coordinate 8,098 of NZ_JBNPJU010000068.1, forward strand.
CAGCCCGTCGGCAAACCATTTGAAACCCACCGGCACTTCGTAGAGGCGACGCCCGATGCGCGCGGCGACGCGATCGATCAAGCCGCTGCTGACCACGGTCTTGCCCACGGCCGCATCGGCGCGCCAGTCAGGGCGGTTCTGGAACAGGTAGTCAATCGACACCGCCAGGTAGTTGTTCGGCGCCAGCAGGCCACCGGACGGGGTGACGATGCCATGGCGGTCGTGGTCCGGGTCGCAGGCAAAGGCGACGTCGAAACGCTCCTTGAGGCCGATCAACCCTTGCATGGCATAGCTCGAAGACGGGTCCATGCGGATCTGGCCGTCCCAATCCACGCTCATGAAGCGGAAGGTGGCGTCGACTTCGGTGTTCACCACGTCCAGGTTCAAGCGGTAGTGTTCAGCGATCGCCGACCAGTAGCGCACCCCTGCTCCGCCCAATGGGTCGACGCCCAGGCGCAGGCCCGCGCTGCGGATGGCGTCCATGTCGATCACGTTGATCAGGTCGGCCACGTAGCTGTTGAGGTAGTCATGCCGATGAGTGGTGTCGGCCTTGAGCGCCTGCGCATGGGTGATGCGCTTGACGCCGGCCAGTTTATTGGCCAGCAGTTCATTGGCCTTGGCTTCGATCCACTTGGTCACGTGGGTGTCGGCCGGGCCACCATTGGGCGGGTTGTACTTGTAGCCACCGCTTTGCGGCGGGTTATGGGATGGCGTGATGACGATACCGTCCGCCAGGCCGCTGGTGCGGCCACGGTTGTAGCAGATAATGGCGTGGGAAATCGCCGGTGTCGGGGTGTATTCATCCCCTTCGGCCAGCATCACGTGCACGCCATTGGCGGCCAGGACCTCCAGGGCGCTGGCGCCGGCCGGGGTCGACAGGGCGTGGGTATCCAGGCCCACGAATAGCGGGCCATTGATCCCTTGGGCTTCACGGTACAGGCAGATGGCCTGACTGATGGCGAGCACATGCCATTCGTTGAAACTCAGCTCGAACGAGCTGCCACGATGCCCAGAGGTGCCGAAGGCCACGCGTTGAGTGGAGATTGCTGCATCAGGCTGGCCGGTGTAATAGGCCGTGACCAGTCGCGGGATATCCACCAGCAACTGAGCTGGCGCCGGCTTGCCCGCAAAAGGACTGATAGTCATGCATAAACCTCGAAAAGAAGGATTCGGAAAAAGTGACAGTTTACTGGGAGTTGGACTACTTCGCGACGATATCGATCCGACAGTGATTGGAGATTTTTCATACGCTAGTCGATCTGTGCCTGGCGCAATGCCTGTGCCAGGCAATCCAGGGTGATATCAAGGTTCAGCTGCCCACTGAACGTGTGGCTGAGCCGCAGATGCTGAGAATGCAAGCCGCTGAGGCTGAACAACTCACCCGGAGCAATCACCACGTGTTGCGCGACCATGCGCTGGAACACCTGACGCATATCCACCGCTGCCACCGATTCCAACCAGAAGCTTGCCCCGGCGATGGGCATGCGATAGGTCACACGCCCCTCCAGATGGGCATCCAGGCGCTCACTCATGGCCTCAGCCTGTTCGCACAAGTGCTCGCGCAACGTCTGCAGGTGCTGGTCGAACCGCCCGTTCTGGTAAAGCTGGGCGATGGCGCGTTGACGGATCGACGACAGCCTGAATGAGCGCAGCAGAAATTGGCGCTGCAACTCGCCGCTCAGGTGGCGCGACAAGACATAACCAAACGGCGCTTCCGGCCCGAGTACCTTTTCGAACGAGGAGAACACGATCAACCGCTCCGGGTTGACCAGGTTGCGCAGCGGGACCGGGGGCGATGCGAAACTCAGCTCACCGAATGTATCGTTCTCCAGCAACCAGCCGCCATAGTGCTCCAGCAACTGGGCCACGCGCAGCCGCTCTGCGGTCGACAGCGCATTGCCTGACGGCAGGCTGACCACCGATGACAGCAACACCAGGGGCACCGGTTCGTGACGCAGCAGCTGTTCGAGCATCGCCAGGTCCAGGCAACCGTCGGCCTGCCAAGGCAACTCGACGACCCGCACACCGGCAGCCTGCAACAGGCGCAAGATCAAATAATCACAGGGGGACTCGACCACCACCATACTGCCCTTGAGGCCCAATGCATCAATCAGGATCTCCAGCACGCCTCGCACGTCTGCCCCGATGTACACCTCATCGGCCTGCCAGCAACGCGTGGGCGATGAGGTGTAGCGCGCCGCCAACGCCGTACGCAACTCCCACACGCCACAGGGTTGCGACCAGGGTTGCAGGTGATGCGGATGGCGCCGTACCAGTTGGCGCTCCAGCGTCAGCAAAGCGCCGTCGAGTGAGCCCAGCAGCGCCGGCTCATCACCACTGAGCACGGCCATTGCCGGACGCCGCGCCGCTACGTACAAGCGCTCGAGCAGATCGGCACCCGCCATCATTTGCGGGTTGACCGCAGCCGGCCAGGCAAAATAGCCGGATTTGGCTACTGAGTAGACCCGTCCTTCCTTCTCCAACAGTGAGTAAGCGTACTGAATCGTCGAGATCGACACGTTCAGCCGTGCCGACAACTGCCGCAGGGACGGCAGTTTGACCGGCGTGTCCAGGCTGACCTCGTTGATGAGGTTGATCATGTAGCGGTACACCGCCTGGTAAGCGAAATCCGCCTGTCGCTCCCCGCGCAGGGTCATTGGCGCTGACCTGGGCTGACAAACCGGTGCACGCGGCTAACGCCCCGACAACTGCGCCGCCTGCGCCTGGGCCAGGCGGCGGTTGCGCAGTTGGGCACCCCGTTCGATCTGTACCGGCCGCTTGCGGTACAGGTGTTGCAATAACGGCAGCGACAACCCGCTGGTATCGACCGCCCATTGCTGCAACACATCGCCGGCCGGCTTGCCTTGCAACACGTAGTGCAGCTCAGGGAGCGCCACCAGCATGCCCGGGTGGCATTGGCGCAGGTAGCCCTCCAGCCGCTCGCCATGGTGAATGAAGGGTGAGAACAACAGGCAGGTCAACTGCCCTTCATCCAGGCCGAAGAATTCCTGGGCATAGGTCGCTGACAGAATCCGTCCGTCATCTGAGCTTGCCTCGGCTATCAGGTGGTGTGGAATGTGCCGGCGGTACATGGCGTCCATTGCTTGCCTGACAAAGCTATCCACCCCTTCCGCGTAGGACAGCTCCCGCAGGCATTGGGCCTGCAGCCCATGCAAATGCGCCATCAGCAATGGGTTAGGGAACGCCGAATGGCTGAAGTGGAACGCAAAGGGGTCCGGTTTACGGGCCAGGAACTGCGTGAGCAGCGGTGTCGAAGCAACGTCCACCTCCCCCAGCAGATCGTCGATGCCGATATACGCCAGATGCCGGTGCCCGCCCCGGCCCGGGCTGTCGATGTCCACATAATGTTCGCCGTAGAGGTCACGGTAGCAACCGGCGCTCCACTCCTCCATGCGCGCAAACAGCGCATTGAGCGATGACGACTTGCCGGGCGGCAGAGTGCTGCCCGCCGTAGTGGCCGTCTTTTTCAGCCAGGCCAGGTATTGGCTTTGCGTGCGCGCGGAATCGCCACTGACCACCGCATGCACCCCGCCACCCCATGTGGTGACCCGTTGGTAGAAATCCCCCAGGCGCAGGTAGGTGTCGTTACACAATGTCGCCCTGATATCGCCGGACGTCAGGTGCCCTATCATCAGCATATTGCGCTGGCTGACCTCACGCCCCGCACTCGACGGCGGGCGCTGGTGATTGAATGGCAGCACTTCCTGGTTTTCCACCAGGAGCAGGTCTACGCGGGGGTCGTCGTGCAGAAACAACGCGCTGTAGCCCTGGTACAGGGTGTCCAGTGTCGCCTGGGTCATGCCCGCATGCCGCAAGGTGGCTACACGTAGATGAAAGGTCTTGGGCGCCCGCCCGGCAATGGTCAATTGCGCCGCCCGCAGCAGCGCCAGGGTGTAGCTGCTGACAGCACCACCGCCATGGGCGACGAGCACCTTGTAGTCACCGACTTGTTCCATGCCGCCGGCAGCCACCACAATTCGCTGGATCAACAATTGAAGTGCCGTACGCTCGGCACGGGTAAAGTGCCCGATCAACCGCTGCAGAACTTGATGATAAACATAGTTCATGGCTTGCTCGTGAATTGCGCTCATTGCTTTACTACCCGAGTTGAAATATCAGTTTCAAGCAACTGCCAAGAGCAATTGCCTGACCTATTACATCTGTAGGTTTATTGCTCGTTACAGGGTACGAGGATGGATCAACATTAGCACCTTGCAACAAACCCACCGGAGCGTTACCAGTGGCATTCCAAATGACCACCTTCGACGAGAGCCGCGACCCTGCGCGCCCTACGGCGAAAGAAGGGATAGCCCTAGGAATAATCCGACAGCGTCCTACACCGCTCTAACTAATAAATTAGAGAAATATCTGACCAACATTACTTACCTCTTTCAACCGAACCCTGAAAAACCGCCCAGGCATTCCCAATAAACTTTCAATACAAATAGGCAGGGCTGAATTAGTTTTGGCAAAACGACGCGATAGTTTCAGATAGTCAATCATTGCTCAGTCCTTGAGATGACAGTGAAGGCACAATTATCGGCACTCAAATAATGAATAACAGATACAGAACAGCGCCAGAAACCCGTTCAGATGATCAACCGGCCGCACGTTAATCGCGCCCACACAACAACGCCGCGCTGGAATTCAGGGCGGCGCAAGGGGCAAAGGTATTGTTTGCGGGGCAGAACAGCCCGGTGGCGGCTTAACCCAGGTGCGGGTTAAGCCCTGACAAATGGCGTATTTGCCTCATCCACTCGGACCCAGGCGCGCTCATTTGCGAATACTCCTACAGCTCAAACAGCCTCAACCTGCAAGGCAACCCGCTCGCGACACGGGCATTCGTCCATGTAGCGGTGCGCTTCGACGAACTGGCTGAACGGGAACACCGTGGTTTTCAACGGCACCAGCACGCGGTCGGCGGTCAGTTGGTTGATGTCGCGCAATGCACGTTGCAAAGCCACCTGGTCCTGGATGATGCCCAGCTCCGGCTTGCCGGTAAAATTACCGATGCAGTGCACGAAAAACTGAATGTTCTTCTGGAACGCGGCACAGGCCGGGAAAGGCGTCTGGTTGCCACCCTGCAAGCCATACAGCACGAGGCTGCCACGGGGCGCCAACACGTCGCCGAGCAGCGACATCTGCGGGCCACCCAGGCCATCGAACACCACATCCACACCGCGGTTATCCGTATATTTGTTGACTTGCATGAGCAGGTCCTGCTCTTCAGTCACGATCACCTTCTCTGCACCAAGCGACAGCAGATACTCACGCTCCGCGCTGTCCTTGGTCGCGGCAATCACCCGCACACCCAGGGCCTTGCCCAGTTGCACGAACGAAGGGCCCGCGCAGTGGCTGGCGTCAGTCACCAGGGCAAACTGGCCCGGCTTGACCCGCGCCAGGTCCACATAGGCAAAGTAGGCGATCAACAGCGGCGTGTAGTGCACGCTGGCTTCAATAGGGCTCAAGACGTCCGGGTAACGGGTCAAGGCCGAGCGAGGCAGAACGATCTGCTCGCCATATACCGGGTAGTCATTGGGGCTCTCGGCCGGAAAACTGGCCACCTTATCACCCACTGCCAAGTCGTCCACGCCGTCGCCCAGGGCGACAACAACGCCGGCCATCTCATGGCCAAGGCCCGACGGCAAACGAGCGTGGGAAGACGCCAGGTTCTGACGCCAGAGAATGTCGTACCAACTGATGCCAATCGCGTCGACGCGCACCTGCACTTCGCCCGGTGCGGGCTGTGCGGCTGCATGCTCTTCGCACTTGAGCACCTCGGCCGGACCAAACTTGTGAAAACGGATCGTGCGGGACATCGCAAACCTCGCCAAAGTAACCTCTAATGCCATGAACTCTATCTGGGCTTTCCGGGCAAGGCCACCGGTCGCCGTTAATAGTCAACATGCCTGCCATTGATTCAGCTTCTGAGGAATAGACCCCAAGACTCGTAGGAAAACTCAATTAGCCGGTGCAGAGTACCAGTCTTTCCCCGTAAGATTCATGCCGGTCATACTTTTGAATGGAATCTGAAGGTTCTGAATATGGCCGTTCTCGTCAAGCTTGCTGACTCTTCCAGGACCCAAGATGAACCGTAACGACCTGCGTCGTGTCGACCTTAACCTCTTGATTGTATTCGAAACCCTGATGCATGAGCGCAGTGTGACCCGCGCCGCCGAGAAATTGTTCCTTGGCCAGCCGGCCATCAGCGCGGCGCTGTCACGCCTGCGTGGGTTGTTCGATGACCCGCTGTTCGTGCGTACCGGGCGCAGCATGGAACCCTCGGCCCGCGCCGTGGAAATCTTCGCACTGCTCTCCCCGGCCCTGGACTCGATTTCCACCGCCGTCAGCCGCGCCGCCGAGTTCGACCCGGCCACCAGCACCGCGGTGTTTCGTATCGGGCTGTCCGACGACGTCGAATTCGCCCTGCTGCCCCAACTGCTCAAACGCCTGCGCGCCGAAGCCCCCGGCATCGTGCTGGTGGTGCGCCGGGTCAACTACATCCTCATGCCCGGCCTGCTGACCTCCGGCGAAATCTCCATCGGCGTCAGCTACACCGCCGACTTGCCGGCCAACGCCAAGCGCAAGGTACTGCGCCGCAGCCTGCCCAAACTGTTGCGCGCCGACAGCGTCCCCGGCTCCCTGAGCCTGGACGACTTCTGCGCCCGCCCCCACGCGCTGGTGTCGTTCGCAGGCGACCTCAGCGGCTTTATCGATGAAGAATTGGAAAAACTCGACCGCAAACGCCACGTCGTCCTCGCCGTGCCGCAGTTCAACGGGCTAGGCACCCTGCTGGCCGGCACCGACATCCTGGCCACCGTGCCGGACTACGCGGCCGACGCACTGACCTCCGCCGGCGGCCTGCGCGCCGAAGACCCACCCCTGCCGGTGCGCAGTTTTGAACTGCATATGGCGTGGCGTGGCTCGCAGGATAATGATCCGGGGGAACGATGGTTGCGGTCGCGGATTCAGATGTTTTTTGGGGATCCTGACAGTCTATAGAAGCCGTATGGCGGTCTGTTTATCTGATCATTTCTGCGTTTTGATAGACCATGAAGATCCATCCAATTCCAGTGGATTGCTACATTGGAGGCATATCTGAGGGCATGTTTTTGGATGGTTTGAAAAGGATGCCCCCAGCCTTGGGCCAAGTGGGCTATTGATGAGGATGGATGCACTGAGGGATATGTGGATTCTCGTCCCTACCCCATATCAATGATCGAGCTCTAGTGAGCGCACCACCCGCCACGCTGGATAAATGCGTGCAAATGTAAAAAATTATGATGGCATAATGCCTCGGCAATCGGCAAAATCCACACGTTCCCAATGGATTTGAAGGACCGATTCCGATGACATGGCCAGTCACGCTGAAACTCGACAGCGCAGCCTACCCGCTCAGCGTGGTGCGACGCGCCGCATATTCCCTGGCCGACACTGTCACGGTCCAAGTTGATATTGAAGCCAATCAGATAAGCCTCACAGCCCATCCCACTGAATCAAAGCTAACGCTTTCCCGGGAACAGGCTCACTCGCTGATCCTTCAGCACCTGAACGACTTCGCCCTACGCGACCATATCAACCGCGAAACAGCAGGGTTACGTGAAGTCTTGGCCCGCGCCGCGCTCGCTGGATGTGGGATTTCCCAGTGACACTGATTGCGACAGATGCCAAGCACTACCGCTTGCTGCCTTTTCGATTCATGCGCATGAGCACGGGACAAGACCGTGACATCCTACTCACCTCCGATACCGGTGAGTACATGCACGTTAACGACGCGCAATTACGAGCCCTCAGTTACTTCGACGTTCAAGCAAATACGCCTTTTTACAAGGACCTGCTGGCCCGCCATTTCATCTACGAACCAGGTCGCCACGACCCGTTCCCGGAAATGGCCGCGCAGTACCGCAGCCGCAAAGACTTCCTCTTCCAGGGCCCTGCACTGCACTTGTTCGTGGTTACATTGCGCTGCAACCACACGTGCCAGTACTGCCAGGTGTCGCGGGCCCCTCTGAGCGGATCCGGCCACGACCTGTCGGAAGCGGATGCACAGGAGGCAGTCAATCGCCTGTTCGAATCGAACGCTCCCGCCCTGACTGTGGAGTTTCAGGGTGGCGAACCGCTTCTGGCCTTCGAGCGCGTCCGCCAGATTGTCGAATGGGTCGTTGAACGGAATATGGTCGAGCAACGGGATATCCAGTTCGTCATTACCACCACACTGCACCACCTGACGGAGGAAATACTCGACTTCGCAGAACTAAATCGCATCCAGTTTTCGACCTCGCTCGATGGGACGGCGTCCTTGCACAATGCCAACCGCCCTACCCCGTCACGAGACTCCTACGAACGCACTGTAAAAGGTATCCAGTGGGTCCGTGAGCGCCTTGGCCATGATGCAGTCTCCGCGCTGACTACGCTGACCTCAAGAAGCCTCGAACAACCTGAAGCAATCATCGATGAATATGTAAGTCAAGGCTTCTCCTGCATCTCGCTTCGGCCTCTGAGCCCTTATGGGTTTGCCACCAAGAGTGCCCATCGACTTGATTACCCTATTGAGCGATATCTGGCCTTCTACAAGAGGGCACTGACTTATTTGCTGCATATCAACCAACAGGGCGTATACCTCTCAGAGAGTTATACGTGCCTGTTGCTGAAGAATATCCTGACACCCTTCTCCTCCGGCTATGTAGACCTGCGCTCCCCTGCTGGCGCAGGCACTGCGGCGCTGGTTTACAACTATGACGGTTACGTCTATCCCTCGGACGAAGCCCGAATGTTGCTGGAGATGGGTGAAGACGGCTTGAGGCTCGGCACCGTGCAGCAACCCTTGTCTGAATTACTCGCATCACCCGTTATGAATGCGTTGCTCGCCAGTGGTGTAGCAGAGGCGCTGCCGGGCTGCTCCGACTGCGCACTTGTCCCGTACTGTGGTGCTGACCCCGTCGAACACTATGCCCGCCAAGCTGACCCGATCGGACACCGAGTGTTCAGCAGCTTCTGCAAGAAGAACATGGGGCTGCTGAAGCATCTTTTCGGCCTGCTTTGCGATGGCGACGACAACGTGCAGAGGGTGCTGCTGTCTTGGTTGAACAGGCGCTCTTACAACGATGTCCGGTTCCCGGGTTACAGGGGCTGATGGCGATGCTGCGCAAAGATACCCACTTCGAAATCCATCACCTGAATGAGCCGAAACTGCTCAAGGTCATCACTCTGGATGAGTTCATCGAACAAGGCCTGGCTGTTTGTGCCGGAAGCGCTGAGTTCGGTGACCTGCTGCTTTGGCTGCCAAACGAAGAACGGCTACGGAGCCCGCATCTGCTCTCATTACCAGTGGGTGGGTTCCTGACCCCAGAGCCATTGATTGGCGATTTCGACAGTGTGCAGCTACACCTGCACACACCCAAAGATGCGAATGTCGTGCAGCCCGGCGATGTCATTGCCATCACACCAGGCCACGCGTTGGTGCGAGTGCTCTATCGACGAGGCTCGGACAGCAACCTGCTGTTCATGACTGATCGTTGCAACAGCCTCTGTCTGATGTGCTCGCAGCCGCCCAAAGATATCGATGACCGTTGGCACATTGAGGAGAACCTACGGCTGATCGACCTGATGGACCCGGGCGAGGAAAATCTGGGAATCAGCGGCGGAGAACCAACGCTTTATCGCGACGGCCTGCTCGAAATCCTGGCCAAGTGCAAAGCCGTTTTGCCGCAGAAATCCATTCATGTGCTCAGCAACGGGCGTCTGTTCCAAGCCCCGAGCTGGATCGCTGCGCTCTCTTCCATCGGTCATCCTCAATTGAGCTGGGGCATCCCGCTGTATGCCGACAATGCAGAAGACCATGACTATTTGGTGCAGGCTCCCGGCGCGTTTAGCGAAACCCTGCAAGGTCTTTACAACCTGGCGCGCGCCAACCAGATCATCGAGATACGCGTGGTGCTCAATCGCCTGACCACGCCACGCTTGCCTGAGCTCGCCCACTACGTGTTCAGGAACCTGCCCTTCGTGCGGCATGTTGCGCTGATGGGTATCGAAAGTACCGGCCTGGCCAGGAAGAACTACGAAGAACTGTGGATTGACCCGCTGGACTATCAGGAATCGTTGAGCCAGGCCGTGTATTTCCTGTTCAACCGCGGAGTGCCGGTTTCGATCTACAACTTGCCCCTGTGCCTGATCCCGGCCCACCTCTCGCGTTTCGCCCGCCAAAGCATCTCGGACTGGAAGAACCTGTTCATCGATACCTGCCAGCAATGCGCTGCCGTCAAACATTGCTCTGGCTTCTTCAAATCCCACACCGACCGCTGGCAGAGCCGCGGCGTACAACTATTATCGACCGAGGCCTTTAGCGCCTATGCAAGGAGTGCACAGTGAAATTGCTCGACCGCTGGAAAGTCCTGATCAGTGGGATCAGCCTGCTGCCAATGGCAGGTCCCACCCTGGCACAGGCGGGCCATCTGTCGCTCGCCGATGCGAACTGGCAACCCAACGACAAGCTACAGCCCCCGGTATTTGCCGATACGCTCAATGCGCCAGACACCGTCAACATCTATGCGGCACATCGCTCGCACAGTTCACACCGGTCCCACAGTTCCCACAGTTCTCACTACAGCGGCTCGGGTGGCTATAGCGCACCTCGCTACTACAGCCCACCCGCTACCAGTACCCGAAGCTACAGTGCGCCGAGTGCTTCGAGCAGCACCTCAAACAGCAATAGCTTTTATCAGTCGTCTGGCACTACCAGCGGGACAAGCTCGAGCACTTCAAAAGGCCGCGTGACCAATGAACAGAAAAGCAACCTGGTCACCCGTGTGCAGACCGCGCTGATGGTGCGCCAGTATTACCAAGGCACCATTGATGGGGTGATGGGCAAGGCGACACGTGGTGCCTTGATGGCCTTTCAGATGGACAGTGGGCTGACCGTGAATGGCCGAATGGATACGCCATCGCTGAATGCGTTGGGTATCAGGATTCCATAAGTCGCTTCAGGTTAAAACTAGCGTCCGTTCAGCAACGAAGGAATTATCCCATGCAGCACATCATTCAAGTCGACAGCACTCTCTGGGCATTGATCAGCCGCCTGCAAGGCACAGAGCTGCAAACACCTTCGCGCAAAGCCCGTTTCCGTATCACGACCGTTGACGCAAATCGCGTTGTGATTGAGACAGGATCGGAAGACTCGCAGTTAGCGTTGACTCGAGCAGCTTTCCAGCAAACGTTGGACTACCTCGCCGGAAACAATCATTTCGGCCAAGCACAAGCGGTGGAAATCAGCTCCAACCATACGTATGAAAAAGCCGGCCCACTTTGCCAGGCGGCGCGTTACATAGCAGGAGGCAAGCCAGGCCGTACCAACATCACCTACATTCTGCCGATTCTGGAGCAGTGTCAGGCAGTCGGCATTCGGTCCACCACCCCAAACAGCACTTGGCTGCTGCCCTGAGTCGAGTTATAGGCCTCCTTTAAGGCCTAAACTTGGTCGACCTATGATAACTGCCATAGTTGGTTAACAGGCTATTTAAACAGCCTGATTGAAGACCCAGCCATTGAGCGCAGTTGTGGATCTACCTCTGACCACGACAGACCCGCGGGCTATTGCAACACCTCCCTCCATCAGCCTGCTTTGTCGCTCTTTTTTAAGTTTGCAGGTCCCAACAAGGCCAGAAGGCTCTAGCATGAGATCTGGCGTTTACTCAGCAATACGTACGGATACGGAAATGGCAAGGATTGATCTGAAAGTCCCTTTCTCAGAAAAAGACGAAGCGAAATCACTCGGTGCAAGGTGGGACCCGAGCCTGAAGACTTGGTACATCCCCGAGGGTGTCGACATCGCCCCCTTGGCTCAGTGGCTGCCCGTAACAGAGCATGCAGACCTAGAGCACGGACCTGAATTTAGTGTCAGAGCACCTTATTACTATGTCATAGAGTCAGTGTCTGACTGCTGGGGTTGCTCTAATTTGACCCGCGTGTTCACGTTCAAGCTTCCCGAGCAACACGAAGAGTTCGATTATTACGAGGATGAGGACGAAGATTTCGCGCTCACAAGCAACCTCGGCGAATGGAAGTGCCATGGGTATCGCGGAACGGTCTCCAACGTCGTCAGCCTCTCTCCCTTGGTCACGAAGCAGATCCATCACTTCACCAACAAATTCAAACAGGCCTACAGCAAAACAGTGGGCAGCCGTTACTTGATGAATCACTGCGAAAACTGCGGAGCCAAGCTCGGGGATTTCTTCATGCACAGCAAACCTGGTGGAGCTTTCTTCCCGACCTCACCACAAGAGGCTCAGCGGATGACTCTCATCAGAATCAACGAACGGTTCGACGCCAACTGCAGCGTTGGCTTTGCATCCGAAGATTTTTTCGACTGGATGCAGGTTCGCGAACAATCCTAATTACCCTATCCAATACCGTACTGCTCAATGACCTCAGCTTTCCACGACATCGACCCTACAAACAAGCGCCCGAACATGGATTCGGCCTGTACTGCTTATATAAATCACGACCGGAAAGACTTCCCGTGCTGGCTGCCACAATGTATTTAACCAAAATATCAAGATCATCATTGGATGCTTATGCCAGTACGGTTGCTGTCGAAACAACCGACTGAACAGCTGCGCAATTCGCGCGTCCATCGAATACTCCGTTGCGCGAGCATGTCTCTGACTCATTTACCGCCCGTCACATCCAGGAATGTACCAGTAACAAACGATGCCTCCGCACTCGCCAACCATAGAATCGCGCGGGCCACTTCCTCAGGCTGTCCGCCCCGTCCCATGGGGATCGAGTCCTTGACACGATCGACCCGCCCCGGCTCACCGCCACTGGCATGCATTTCGGTATAGATATGTCCGGGGCGAATACAGTTAACGCGTATGCCTTCGCGTGCGACCTCCTTTGCAAAGCCAATGGTGAAAGTCTCCAAGGCTCCCTTTGACGCCGCATAGTCGACATACTCATTGGGGCTGCCAAGGCGCGCCGACGCCGAAGAGACATTGACCACCACGCCGCCCGGGCCGTTGTGACGGTAAGCCATACGCTTTACCGCCTGCTGGGCGCAGAGGATTGGCCCGATGGAATTGACCGCGAAAATGCGCTGCATCCGCTCGAAGCCGAGACCCTCCAGGCGTGACTGAGTCGCCAGCATTCCGGCGTTATTGACCAAGACGTCAATGCGTCCGAACGAGTGGTCGATCGCTGCGAACAAATCAGCCACCTGCCGAGGGTCCGCACTGTCGGCCCGCATCGCCAGCGCTCTGCGCCCCAACGCTTCCACATCCGCAACCACAGCCAACGCTGCGGCCTCGTTGGTAACGTAGCTGATCGCGACGTCATAACCTCTTGCAGCGGCCAGCCGAGCCGTTGCTGCCCCTACTCCACGACTTCCACCCGTGATTAGAATCAGCGGTGCCTGCGAGACGTCGAACATTAGATATTGCTCCTGAGCCGTGGCTGTATCAGCCGATAAGTAAGGTGCCGCTGGCGATCACTACGCACGCCAGTATCCGGCGTGCGGTTAACCTCTCGCCGAGGAAGACATAGCCGATCAACGCCGCAAACAGCACGCTGGTTTCACGCAATGCGGATACCGCGCCCAAAGGCGCTTCGTTCATCGCGTAGATGACCATTGCATACGCGAGCAAAGAGACCAGCCCGCCGACCACAGCAGTCGCTGTTCCGGGCCGGGCAGAGAATAAGCTGCGGGCATCACGCAGACCGATGTAGACCACCGGCATCAACACGCCCCACAGGGCGCACATCCACACGGTGTAGGCCAGCGGCGCACCGGAGAGCCTGGCACCGATGCCGTCGACCACGCTGTAGGCCGCGATAAAGCCGCCCGTTCCCAGCGCATAGGGCAGGCTGGGAACCGAAAGACTGCGCCCTCTGAAGGCCAGGGAAATAATCCCGCATGACACCAGCGTAACGCCGAGCAACTCGCCAGGCGTGATGCTTTCTCCGGCAAAAACGGCTGCGCCCAAGGTGATCAGCACTGGCGACGACCCACGTGAAATCGGATAGATCTGCCCCAGGTCGCCGACTCGATAACTGCGCACCAGAAACAGGTTGTAGCCCACATGCAACAACCCCGAAAGCACCGCGTAGCCCCAGCTTTCAATCGCGGGGGGCAGCATGAATGCTGCGGCAACGAGACTGGTGACGGCGATGGCAATGCACATCACCGTCATCGACCATAGCCGATCAGCGCCGCTGCGCAGCAGCGCGTTCCAGCTGGCATGCAGGAGCGCGGCGAAAAGCACGAGGAAGATGAGATGGATAGGCATGCGCCACTCTAGGCAATTCGGCGCCGGGACTAAAGCGAAGGCTCCTCATCGCAGCATGAATGAATGCTCATGCCTTAAGGTTCTACGTGTTTTACCTTCAGCGCCTCATCGACTAACCATTGACGAAAGCTGGCGATGTGCGGCTGTGATTCAATGCCCTTGGGGCAGACGAAGTAATAAGCGAGCGGCGATGGGAACGGCACATCGAACAGCCGAACCAAGCGGCCATCGCCGATTTCGCTCTCGACATGCCCGCTGCGCACCAATGCAACGCCTTGGCCGAGCAGGGCCGCTTCCACCGTCATGTTGGTATCGCCAAACCTGACGCTTTCCTGCAGCGGCAAATAGGCCAGCCCGACGGCTTGAAACCACACTTCCCACTTGGGTACCAACTCGGCACCGTCCCGCGTCAGAAGCGGGAAATGTAACAACTCCGCGGGGTTCCGCGGAGTGCCGACGCGCCGCAACAGTTCTGGGCTGGCCACAGGAAATACCTGCTCCCCAAACAGGAACTCAGAATGCAGACCGGGGTAATTGCCCTTGCCGAGCCTGATCGCAACATCAGCCTGGCCGTGAGAGAAGTGAATTATTTTATCCGTGGTATCCAGCGAGACCAACAGTTCCGGGTGCTGACGAGAGAGACGCGGCAAGCGTGGCAGCAGCCATTTGAGCGCGAAGGAATAGGTGGTACTGACGCTGAGTCGTACCCTGTCTTTTTGCTCGCGCAAATCACCCAGGGTCGCCTCCAGGCTGATGAAAAACTCGCGCACGATGGGCGCCAGCGCAGCCCCCGCTGCCGTGAGGCGTAACGCCTTGCCACGTTCAAACAACTGCACGCCCCAAAGGGCCTCAAGATGCCTGAGCTGGTGGCTGACCGCGCTTTGAGTCACATGTAGTTCCTGTGCGGCCGACGTAAAGGTCAAGTGCCGGGTAGAAACTTCAAATGCGCGCAAGGTCGCGGTGGGCGGCAGGTCTCTCATGGGCAGTATCCGGCGAGTTATCAGAAAAGTGCTTGCATGAACGCTTCTTCATGATAGGCATAAACTCACTCGGGACGCTGTGTTCTCCATCGATCCCCCCGCCGACGGCGTCGGCCAGGCCTGAGACATAACCTGCGGGGCCGCTCAGGGAAAAGACTGCATTGACCGCCCGAATGAAAACGATGAAAGCTCACCGTTTTCATTCGGCCTGGGAGACTAATATTTAAAACGCCCTACCAAGCCCTTAAGCTCCCCGGAAATCTCTATCAACCGGCCCGAGCCAGTCTGTGAGGACTGCGCAAAGCCTTCGACCAACTGGGCATCGGCATGGATCTGTGCGATGTGCCGGTTGATCTCTTCAGCCACCTGGTGCTGCTGCTCGGCGGCGGTGGCGATCTGAGTGTTCTGGTCGCGGATCGAGTCCACCGAGCCGCGGATCTTGTCGAAGCTGTCACGGGCCTGCTGGATGCGTTCCACGCTGGCGTGGGACACCTGCAGGCTGCCTTGCATCTGTTGCGTGACTTCCTGGGTGCGGCGGGCGAGGTTGCCCAGCAGGCTGTCGATCTCGCCGGTGGAGTCGGCGGTGCGACGCGCCAGGGCGCGGACTTCGTCGGCGACCACGGCGAAGCCACGGCCCTGGTCACCAGCGCGCGCCGCTTCAATCGCGGCGTTGAGCGCCAGCAGGTTGGTCTGCTCGGCGATCGAACGGATGGTGTCGAGAATGGTGTTGATGTTCTGGCTGTCCTGCTCCAGCAACTGCATGGTCTGGGTCGACTTCTGCAGGTCTTCGCTGAGCTTGAGCACGCTGCCGGTGGCTTCGCCAATGTGCTGCTGACCGTCATGGACGTCGCGGTAGCCTTCGTCGGCACTCGACGCGGCGGCGCTGCATGAGCGTGCGACCTCGTTGGCGGTCGCCACCATTTCGTTGAACGCCGTGCTCACCAGCTCCACCGCTTCACGCTGGCGACCTGCGGCCTGGTTCATGTTGTTGGCCACTTCGCTGGTGTCGACGGCGGCGGTCTGCAGGTCCGATGAAGCGCTGCCGATGCGCTGCACCAATTGGGCGATCATACCCAGGAACTGGTTGAACCAGCCCGCCAGGCCGGCGGTTTCGTCCTTGCCCTGCACCTTGAGTTGGCGTGTCAGGTCGCCCTCTCCTTCGGCGATTTCCTGCAGCCCATCGGCCACGCCGCGAATCGGACGCACGATGACGCGGGCAAAACTGGCACCGACAAGCGCGAACACCAAGGCCAAGGCCGCTGCAATGGCGGCGATCAACCAGGTCAGGCGGGTGGCCTCGGCCATCACTTCATCACGCTTGATCAGGCCGATAAAACGCCAGCCCAGGTCTTTGGAGCTGACCACGTTGGCCATGTAGGGCACGCCATCGATCTCGATCTGGGTCACACCGTCGCCGCGCTTGGCCAGTTCGGCGTAGTTGGGGCCAAGGTCAGCCAGGGGTTTGAAGTTGTGCTTGGCGTCGCTGGGGTCTACCAGCACGTTACCGTTGGCTTCCACCAGCATCAGGTAGCCGCTGTGGCCCAGCTTGATGTTGCGCACCAGTTCAGTGAGCTGCTTGAGCGACACATCCAGGCCCACCACGCCGAGTATATTGCCGGCGGTATCGGCGACGGTGTGCACGGTGCCGATCAGCGTCGCATCGTCCGGCGCCCAGTAGTAGGCACCGGTGCGCACGGTGGTGCCTGGCGCGGCGATGGCCGCTTTGTACCAGGGGCGCACGCGTGGGTCATAGTTGTTCAGTTTGGTGTCGTCCGGCCAACTGGCGTAGCCGCCGTCGCTCAAACCCAGTGACAGGTAGGCGGTACTCGGATGGCTTTTGGCGAACTGGTCGAATATCGCCAGCAGCTCTTTGTTGGTCGGGGTCAATGGGATTTGCGCGGCGTCGGCGCCGGCGTAGCTCTTGAGGTCCTTGGCCGCAACCACGCGCGGGTCCTTGGCGACGTAGTCGACGTTTTGGCTGATGCCGTCGAAGAACTGCTTCATGCCATTGTCGATCTGGCGGATCTCGCGACCGCTGCTGTCGAGGAAATTGGCCTGGGCCCCCTCCCGCACATTCAGCACTACCAAAACGGCGACCAGGATGACCGGGACACACGCGATAGCCGCGAACGCCCAGGTCAGCTTCTGCTTGATATTCATGACTTCACCTGCGGGTATTTATAGTTTTGGCAAGGAGAAACGCTAGAGCTGACGTCGCATGTGTTGTTATCGGAAGCCATGCTTAGACTGAATTATCGGCCGCGTTGAAGCGCACTTTAGGAAGATACCGGGAGCTTTTGTACTCAGTTAAAGCTTGACGCTGTCACTGTGGGAGGGGGCTTGCCCTAATGCCAGTCAGTTAAAGGGTGGGCTGTAGAACACATGATCTGTAGTGAGCGGGCTTGCCCCGCGCTGGGTGGCGAAGCCGCCCCCACCCCAGGCACTTCGGTCCTTCTGAAATACCGCGGCGTCTTCGTTGGGGCGGCGTTGCCGCCCAGCGCGGGGCAAGCCCGCTCACTACAAAGTTTGGTTGCGGCAGGTTCTCTTAACTGACTGGCATTAGGGCTTGCCCCCTCCCACAGGTTAACCATCGTCTGCACCATCGCTTAACTGACCAGCATTATGCTAAGGGCAGGCTTTATCGATTAAAGCGCTCGACCAGGGAGTATTGCGTGGAAGCCGTGCGGGTCAGCTCGGTGTTCAGCCCTGCCGATTGGTGCGCCTGCTCCGAGGTTTGATCAGCCAGTTGGGCGATGGTGGCGATGTTCTGGCTGATTTCCTCGGCCACCGCGCTTTGCTCTTCCGTAGCGCTCGCAATCTGGGTGGTCATGTCGGTGATGTTGGCGACGGCTTCACTGATGCCCAGCAACGCCTTGTCCGCCTCGAGCACTTGAAGCACGCCCTCTTCGGCCTGGCGGCAACCGCTCTCCATGGTTTGCACGGCTTTGCCGGACGAGACCTGAAGCGTGGTGATCAGTTGATGGATCTGCGTGGTCGATTGCGAGGTGCGCTGTGCCAGCTGGCGGACCTCATCGGCCACCACGGCAAAGCCTCGGCCCATGTCGCCGGCACGGGCAGCTTCAATGGCGGCATTCAGTGCCAGCAGGTTGGTCTGATCGGCGATGCCTTTGATCACATCCACGACCGTGCCGATTTCATCACTGTCCCGCGCCAACTGCGCCACAGTCAGGCCAGTTTCGCTCACCACACTCGACAGACGCTCAATGGCTTCGCGAGTTTCCCGGGTTACATCGCGGCCACGACCCGTCAGCTGGTTGGCCTGCTGGGTGGCATCAGCGGTGCGTTGCACATGCCGGGCAACTTCCTGGGTCGTCGCCGCCATCTGGTTGACTGCGGCCGACACCTGTTCAGTCTCGACCCGCTGGCGCTCCAGGCCTTTCGAGCCCTCAGCGGCCAGCGCCTCGGATTGCCCTGCGAGTCGGCTGAGTTGCTCGGCAGTGTCCTGCAAGCGCGTAAGGCAAGTCTTCAGACGCGCAGTCTGGCTGACGAAAGCCGTTTCCAGGCGGGCTTGCGGGCCACGGGCATCGCTGTACATCTGCGCAATCAACGCATCGGAGGTCGAGGGTTCGGTCATCTGCAACAGGCGTAACGTTCCGTGCTTCTGCCAACGTGAAAAGACCCAGCCGAGCGGTAACGCCACGGCTGCCGCCACACCGAATGCCAACGGCGCACTGAAGAACACACCGCTCACCGCACCCGCCAGCCCGGTGGCCAGATATGGCAGGCAATCCTGCGCAGCACACACCCAGTTGTCCCAGCGAGGGATGGCCGACTTTCCTTGGCTGATACGCTGATAGAGCGCTTGCGCCCGACGGACCTGATCCGCCGTCGGCTTGACCCTGACCGACTCGAAGCCCACTACCTGGCTGCCTTCGAATATCGGTGTGACGTACGCGTTGACCCAATAGTGATCGCCACTTTTGGAGCGGTTCTTGACGATCCCCATCCATGGCCGACCTTGTTTAAGCGCACTCCACATGTGCGCGAACACGGCTGGGGGCACGTCCGGATGACGAACGATGTTTTGCGGAGCCCCTATCAGATCTTCTCGATTAAAACCGCTGATCTCGACAAACGCGTCATTGCAATAACTGATAACGCCTCGGGCATCTGTTGTAGAGATAAGTTTCTGCTGTGGGTCAAGTGAAACTTCGCGCTGAGTAACGGGTTGATTATTTCGCACAACGACTACCTTTTATGACTTGCATAGCCATCGGCAAGCGCCAGGAAAAGTTAATACTTTTTTTTGAAATTTTTCTTATACATACAGACTTTGTACCGAAATCGAACAATAAACGAAGCTTTATAAACCTGAACGAAAGTACCAACTAAGAAGAAATAAACAAATAGCTTTGCTGCCATAACGGTCGCAGTTTCTATATATATCAGCACTTTGCAGAAGGGCCTGATCCGGCCTACGCTGCATCCACGGATCAGCGAGCGAGGTGACAATCGTGAACAGCACATTCAGGATCGATGCAGTAGACGCCGTGCCGCCAAACGAGCGCGAAGCGGAATATTTCGAGTACAGCAAAGCGGCAAATCCGATCAGCGCCAAGCTCATTACAGGCGTGCCCTACCACAACTTTCCAGCCTCGCTCTGCGACTCAGGCCCCTCGCGGGTCGTGCCGCTGGACCTGAGCGAAGCATTGGGCTGCGAAGGGCCGGCCACCGGCCCCGGGCTTTGTGCCAACTTTATCCGCCTCAATGCGGGCGACAGCCTGACGCTCCAGCCCAACGCCACCTCGCAGGTTTTTTATGTGATTGCCGGCGCAGGCAAAGTGACCCAGGGCGAGCACACCCTGGAATGGTCCAAAGGCTGCTTCATGGCGCTGCCAGGTCTGCTGGGCGCCTGTTTCAGCGCGACCGAGGACGCCCGGCTCTATTACGTGCATGACGAGCCCCTGTTGCGCTATCTCGGCGTGACCCGCAGCACTGACCGGTTCTTGCCGACGTTGTACCCGGCGCAGACCGCCAACGCGAAGCTGCGTGAAGCGGCCGATGACCCGCGTGCGCAAGACCGCAGCCGTATCAGCATCTTGTTGGGCAACCGCAATTTCCCGCAAACCCGAACCGTGACCCATGTGCTCTGGGCCATGTATGGAATTCTGCCGGCCGGCTCGGTCCAGAAGCCTCATCGGCATCAGTCGATTGCGCTGGATTTTATCGTCGATTGCCCGACAGGTTGCTACACCCTGGTCGGCACCGACCTGGACGCCGATGGCCAGATACGTCACCCGGTTCGCGTGGATTGGGCGCCGGGGCTGGCGTTTGTCACGCCGCCCGGCTACTGGCACGCCCACTTCAACGAGTCCGACCAGGAAGCGTTCCTGATCCCGATCCAGGACGCGGGGCTGCAGACCTATCTTCGCTCGCTGGATATCCGCTTCAGTTGATAGCAGTCAGGCAAGCGGCGCACTTGCATGAAGCATGTTTGCGCCGCCCTTTCAGCTGATCAGGCTTTCAAAGCATCCTCCAGAAACGCCACCAATGCCTCCACCCGCGGGCTACGCAGCTTGCGTGAGGGTACCAACAGGTTGATCGGCGCACTGTCGAATTGCCAATCCGCCAACACCCGGACCAGGCTACCGTTGGCGATTGCATCACTGACATCCCACTGCGAACGCAGCACCAAGCCCAAGCCTTGCTCGGCCCAACGCCGCGCGACGCTTCCATCGTTACTCAACAGTGCGGGTTCGATGCGCAGTGTTTTGCGCCCCTGCCCCTTACGCAGATGCCATAGCGTGACATCTTCATCATTTTCACGAATGCAAATGCAGCGATGCTCGGCCAGTTGCTCCGGTGAAGATGGCACCCCGTACTGCTCCAGATAGGCTGCGCTTGCGCACAACCATCGGTGGTTTTGCGTAAGGGGCCTGGCGATCCACAGGCTGTCGTTCAGGTGACCAATGTGAATAACCGCGTCGCTGTCGTGACGATCAGGCCATGGCGTTTCACGCAAATCCAGCTGCAGGCGCAGCTGTGGATGCAACCTGGCGAAGCGGGCCAGCAGCGGTGCAATCCGCTGGCGTCCATAGCCGAACGGCGCCGCCAGCCTGAGCGTGCCGGTCAGCCGCTGGTCCTGTTGCCTGAACGACTCCGGCAACGCCTCCAGTTGCTCCAGCAACAGCGCACATTCACGGGAGAAACGCTCGCCGTCGGCGGTCAGGCTCAAGCGCCGGGCATCGCGATTGGCCAGGGTCAGCCCCAGCAGCGCCTCGAGCTTACGTAGGCGCATGGACAGCGCGGGTGGCGAGACGTTGAGCATTCTGGCCGCAGCGCTCAAAGACTCGGAGCGCGCCAGTGTTGCAGCCAGGCGTAGATCTTCGACAGAGATCATTCAATTTTACTTAATGATTGATGACCATTGATTGAACCACAACTTTACGAACGCTGAGTAGAGTGGCCGCGTCTCCAGCCACCTGAGTTCTGTCATGTCAGCCCCTATTGCCTCTCTCGATACCCCCGTCGCGCTAGTCGATGTCTCGCGAATGCAGCGCAATATTCAGCGCATGCAGCAACGCATGCACAGCTTGGGTGTGCGCTTGCGCCCGCATATCAAAACCAGCAAATGCCTGCCCGTGATCAAGGCGCAGATAGCCGCCGGCGCGAGCGGCGTCACGGTGTCCACCCTGAAAGAAGCGGAGTATTGCTTTGCCGAGGGCATCAACGATGTGTTCTATGCCGTGGCAATTGCGCCCGGCAAGTTGGCTCAGGCCCTCGCACTCAGGCGCCAGGGCTGCAACTTGAGTGTGCTCACCGACAGCGTTGTCGGGGCCCAAGCGATTGTCGCCTTCGCACAGCAACACGACGAACGTTTCGACGTGTGGATCGAAATAGATTGCGACGGCCACCGCTCAGGCCTGGCCGTTGAAGACCCTGCGCTGCTAGCGGTTGCCCGTGTCCTTGTCGAGGGCGGCCAGCAATTGCGCGGCGTGATGACCCACGCCGGCTCCAGCTATGAACTCGACACTCTTCCAGCATTGCAGGCCCTTGCCGAACAGGAACGCCAGCTCTGCGTCAGCGCCGCTGAAAAAATCCGCCAAGCCGGGATGGCCTGCCCGGAGGTCAGCATCGGTTCCACACCCACCGCCCTGTCGGCGCTGAACCTGGAAGGCGTGACGGAAGTACGCGCAGGTGTCTACGTATTCTTCGACCTGGTCATGCACAACATCGGCGTTTGCCAGGCGGACGAGTTGGCCCTGAGCGTGCTGACCACCGTCATCGGCCATCAGCAAGACAAAGGCTGGATCATCACCGACGCCGGCTGGATGGCCATGAGCCGTGACCGCGGCACCCAACGCCAGCGCCGGGATTTCGGCTACGGGCAGGTGTGTACCGAAACCGGCGAATGGATCGAGGGCGCGCGAGTGACTGGCGCCAACCAGGAGCACGGCATCATCACCCTTGGAGCGGCCCAGGGCACCGACATCGTGGCGCACTTCCCCATCGGCAGCCGCCTGCGCATCCTGCCCAACCACGCGTGCGCCACCGGCGCGCAATTCCCGCACTATCACGCCTGCGACGCCGAAGGCGCCGTGCACACCTGGAGTCGCCTGCATGGCTGGTAAGATCGAGTTGATCCACACGACCAACGCGGCCGCTCCGGGCGGGCACTACTCCCAGGCGGTACTGCACCAGGGCGTTTTATACGTGTCCGGGCAGTTGCCGGTGCGCGCAGACGGCGAGCATAGCGCCGACCAACCGTTCGAGGTGCAAGCCTCAATCGCGCTCGATAACCTGATGGCAATCCTCAGCGCAGCCGGCCGGAGTGCGAGTGACCTGTTGAAGGTGACGGTGTATGTCGTGGGGGTAGAGCATTGGGCCGCTTTTGACCGGGTTTATACGCGTTATCTGGGAGAGCATCGGCCGGCTCGTGCGGTGGTTCCGGTGGCGGGGTTGCATCATGGTTATTTGATAGAAATTGAGGCGATGACCGGCGGTGAATAAAGGGAAGCAGGGTTATGGTGTTTGGGGGTTAGGGAAAATAGGGGGCATCCCTCAGTGACTGACCGTTTATTTTTTATAACCTCGCCACATATCATTTAAAACAATTAACACTCTAGAATAAATCAGCAACTGAACTTCAAAAACCACAACACTCTCCGAAAGATGAATTTCCAAAGGAATTGAAATATTCACATTTTGGTTCGCTGAAGCCTGCGAAAACACCGCCGCAGATAGATGACTAGTAATTTTTAATATATCAGAATAAAGAGCACCAACGTTTTTTCCCTTAAACTTTATAGCTACGCCTTTTTCAAAAATCTTTAAGGTACAGCCATCTAAATAAATTTCATATACCCCCTGACCCAGTTTGGGGTCACTACTGAGAGGTATATAGCCTCCATAACCAGACAAATTGAGGCTTTTCAGATGTTTGCTCACTGAATTTGGATGGTTCACTACTTTAGCCCCTTCAAAAATTCTCTAAGTCCTTCTTTGGTAGCCGGAAAACTAAAATAGAATTTCTCGCCCACTTTCCCGGCCCCTAATGCTGCGCCTTCTTCTGACGCGTAATAACCTTTAAGGGTGACTGTCTTGGCTCCTTGAGACTGAGTGTATTCTAGGAGTTTTTTAAGCGACCCCACTAATCCTGAAGCTCCGTCCGGGCCATACCCCATAAAACCTTTAGGAAATAGGGGTCAGACCACCATTATTTATATTTTTAAATAGCAACTTTTCTGAACTCTAAAAAACACAAAAGCAGGCCCCACCCCCTATGCTTCATTATTACCACTTGCCTAACTTATCTGAAGAGATTAGCCCGCCGGCTCGCTCAAGCTCCTCATAAGCTGACTTAGCAGCACGAAATTCAACTTTATAACGCTCATTATCACCTTCATAAAGCCTCGTCAAAACCAAAATTAAATTCTCATAACTAATCAAATCCCTTGGTTTTATTTCCAAAGCATCTTCATAGCATTTCAAGGCGCCTTCAAAATCACCAATTTTCACTAAAAGACCTCCAAGCTCCACGTAGGAATCAACAAATGAAGGTTCGGTTTCAATAGCCGCTTGATAATATTTAAAAGCGTCCACAAAGTTCCCTAACCTCTCATTTTTAACTCCTGCAATATAAAGATATCTTGCGATTGCTCGCTCTGGCGCCAAACGTGTAGAGGACTCATAGTATTTTATTGCTTTATCGATTTCACGTCGATAAAAACAAATATCTCCTAAACATTCAAGACGAAGATACTCAGAAAGCAAATTCGAGACACTTTCAAAATAGCACTCGCCATCTTCAATCTTATCATTTGAAAGATAATCAATCAGAACACCTCTCACATCGCCATCTCTAGAAACATTCAAAACTATTCCCCAACTGGTCTAACCTTCTTAATCAATGAATTAAATAACTCTAGCTGACTAGGTGATTTCCAAAAGAAATAGGGTCAGACCATCATTCTCCAATGTTCTTAAAGAGCAACTCTACCAAACTCTAAAAACGCAAAATCGTGGTCTGACCCCTATTTACTCCTCAGGGTCCGCCCCCTATTTTCGATGAAATCGGTTGAGACCCTCCCTATTATTAACTATACCGTATAACCTGCCATCCTCATTTGCGCGAGTATTGCCTCATCAAATTGTTGGTCAGAAATACCCATGATTGATTTGGCACTCTTCCACCTCCATATTACAGGAAGGACCTTGCTATCCAAACGATCAAACTCTTCCAAAAAAATATTTGCTAAAACATACTTATCCAACTCAGGATCAGCCTCTAACATAAAGCTCAGTACAGTGCTCGGCAATTTTCCTTCCAGCAACTGGGCTAACAAATACTTATTTTTTAAAGGTGACACAATTGATATCTCCAATGGTTTCAATTTTTTCAACCTTTCCGTATCCGTACTTTTGGGCTATTTGGCCTGTCCATGTATTCAAAGCAGCATTTTCTTTTGACATTCCATTGGCAATATTCTCGAGATAACGAGCAGTGTTAACGCTGTCAGTACCCGCCTCCCAAGCCCCACGGATTTGATTGACCTTGACGCCTTCATTGCCGAGGCGTTGCATTGCGCTGGCAAACATATCAGTGCCTGATGCATCGTAGTAGGGATGATTCTTTGCTGCACGAATTTCAAATCCCAGCACTCCCGCTTTATCTACATTCACGACCAATCCTGCTACGCCATCAGGATCGCCATACTTGAGCTGGACTCCTCCATCTTTGAGTAAAATCGGGGTCAGACCACCATTCTTTCTATAATTTTAAATAGCAACTCTGTTGAACTCTAAAGAACACAAAAGCGTGGTATGCCCCCTATTTTCCAACTACTGCGAGCGATCGGTGAAGTCGCCAGCCAAGCGTATACCGCGCAAGCCACCACACAGCATGCGGCGCAGCGGCTGGAGCAGCCGGCGCAGTGGCGGGCGAGTGTCGCCAAAGGGTAATGACCGCCCAATTGTTTTGCCGAATGAGTACATTTCCTACAACAAGCCCTGAAACAGGAAAGTCCGAGGCGACAGCGCCTTGCTCCCTTGCCTACGCTTGCGTCAGAATCCGCCGGCTTGTGCGCTTGAGTGGGCGTCTCTAAGGTTGCTCGGTCGCTGAAAACTCAGCGATCGGGTTTAGTAGCCTGGGGTTATTCCAATCAGTGCATAAGCTTCATCTGTCGGGCGACAACGTCCGTGCTTTATGGTGGCTGTGTGCAGGGCGTCCTCGGGCGCGCCGGCTTTCTTGGAATTCCCCGGTCTACTAACCTGCGCACAGCTGCCACCCCTTAGTTTAGTAGCTCAGAGGTGGCGGCCCTAAAGTGGGAAATTCCAAGTATGTTCAAAGTCACGCCTAATCCTCCAAGTAAGCCCGACCTGAAACTCAATCAGGCGGCGCATCGCGCCATAGATCACTACCTCAATTCAGAAACGGCTGCACCTCAGCCGCCGCCGGGTTTATTCAGTGTCGCCCCCGACACCAGCTCAGAAACCCTGATCACCAACAGCTACGAAACCTTTTCCTCAGTCAGCGCCTTGCTGCTCGACCTGTCCGAGGACCTGACCGGGAAACCACGCGATGTAGCGCTGGCAATACACCAGTTGAGTGAGTTGGGGGTGTTGCTGATGGACAAGCTGATGGAGCGGGAGGCAGCAGTAGCGGGCAGCTAAGCCTTTAACGCAGTACCGAGCCGTCGTAACGCCCAACGGCGGCTCGGTGTTTTTGCTATTGGGCTGTGCCGTGTCAACATATAGCCTGGTGCCGAACTTTTAGACCTGCGTAAAGAAACGATGACGTGGCAACGGAAAAAACAAAGAAAGCACTGTTGTATTCGGCGTGGGGGATTACTGTTTTGGCTTAATAGGGGTTTTGGTCAAGCAAGCATCAGAGGAGCCACCTCCGCCCAGAGGGAAATAGGCACCAGACCATCATTCTTTATATTTTTAAAGAGCAAGTCTGCTGAACTCTAAAAAACGCAAAATCGTGGTCCGACCCCTATTTTCCCTCAAGCGCAGGGCCTGAGATAGATTTGTGGGGATCCCTCAGGGTCTGTACCCTATTTCACATGCCTAAAATCATCAATTGACTTTTTCTTTTCTTGAAGCAGAGACAAAACGAAATCGGGTCTAAAATCCATCAAGAATTCAATAGCATCAAAAATTTTCCAACGATGTAATTCCGGATGATCGATTATAGCAACAAGGTGAACTTCAATAAGCGGCACATATTCCAAATAGTTCTTTCTTTTCACAAAGTCAAAAATTTTGGCTATTTCGAACGGCTTACTACTCGCCAACGAAATAATTTTCGATAGAGGAGAGTAAATTTGCGTTCTAGCCGCTTCAATTCCCCCGCGATCAGCCACGTTGGCAAAATATCGAGTTACAGCTAAGATTATCTGGTGATAAGTGTCGTCGTAACCATATAGTCGGTGGGGGTATGCTCCTTCGATGCATTCGTTTTTTTCCATATCCCCTTCTAAGGCGACTAGACCTTCACAGAGCCCCCAACTGGTCAGCAGTTTCGCAGCCAAAAAGTGCTCTTCTTTATTATTCGTATGACGGAGCAAATTTAGCACAGCGCCAATTCTTTCCGGTGGAATATCCTCTGGATCCAAATCTCCTGCAGTCACAGCATAATCTGCATGCTCAGGAACGCTATTCAATAGTTCGTATGTTTTCGGGTCCATATAAACCTATTTTTTTACTTTCTTAATATAGTCAGCCGGTACACAGCCCTTAATCAAACATTCCCCATCGCGCGTAGCGTTCTTAAGATCTCTCTCAGCATTAATCAACGAATCATTGTTATTTTCAGACGGATTTTTTGTGTACCTTGCCCGGGCCGCATCCACTTTCGATTGCAACTCCGCTGTCACTTGCTGATTTTACAAAAATTTGGTACCTGGCAGATTACCAGAATCAATGTCCTGCTTTAAGCGCTTCACATCGATCTCAATTTTATCAGAACCATAGTCTTTCGGGGTCGACGCTACACTTGGATCAGTAACAGATATATAGGGCGAATTCTCAGGATTGCCACCGCGCACGTGCGTTTGGACGCTGCCGGTCCCGTTGACGTTAGGTGGAACCAATTCGCCGTTTTCATTAATATATGCTTTAGTCCTACCGTTTCCGTTGACCGCTGCGCTGAAGTCATCGTCGCTGCGCACAACAATCTCACGTGTCCCTTTTTCACCATCAGCCTTTTATGCGTTCTAAGAACTCAACCATTGCTAGCGGATCACGCTCCACAAGTTCTTCAATCAAATCTTCCGCTGCCCAATGCAGAATCATGTCCCCTCCCCCCCCATCCTTGCAGAGGATGAGATCACTTGACAAAGAAGAGTCAACAACATTGACTTCTCTATCGCTGAGTGCCATCAGGCCACCGTAGCCATCATAAGGAATGACCCAGTAAAACCGTTCGTTCTCTATCCAGTAAATCCCAAACACCTTTACAGGCTCTTCTCGCCCAATTTCTCGAATAATCATATCCACATCACTCAATAGTCCTACCGGGCTGCAGCACAGGGGGCAGCTGTTGCGGCGTAGTAATTTTCATATCGTATGCTTTACCGGTTACGGAGTTGTACTGGTAGTGGATGGTTATATTTTCTCCGCTAGATAGACGGTGACTTACTTCCATTTTTTTCCATCCCTCACTCCGCGGGAAGTCTTTATCGCCCGCTAGTTTTGTATCACGGCCGGCAGAGGGATTTTCTGTCACTCTGTTCCACAAAGTCTGCTCGTTCAGATCTCTTGGCGCCGTTGACTGATAGCTCTTTGCTGTTGAATGCGTTGCATAATCTGGAAGACCAGCAGAAAACTCATCGGCAGCATTTTCCCGACCATAATAATCTCTATTTACGCTAGACCTTTCAGTAACAGCATTCGGGCTATATGGATCATCAACAATAGATGGTTTACCGCCACTGAAACCACTAGAACCGGCACCTTTTGCACCGAAAACACCAGGCTTAGCCCCAGGAACCCCCAGCCCCGCAACCGCTAACGTCCCGAATAGAATATTACCCGCAGCATTCCATCCGTCACCGTTGATAGCCTGGTTTGCACCGTAACCGGCTTGAAGCACCCCATCGGCTGCAGCAGCAATTCGAACAGTAGCGCCTAAAGGACCAGAAAGTCCATAAATGGCAGGATTGCCGATATTCGCAAGACCTTGCTGCTCGTAACTCTCTCGTAAGACACCTTTGGCGTCCTTGTAAGTCAATTCGTTGGCGCTTTTGTCGCGGGACCAATAGAGCTTCTCTAGCCACCCCAGTTCCGCGCGAGCGGTGTCACCGTAAGCATTTTTTGCCTCGGTGGTACCTGCGTAATAGAAATCGGTAGTGGGGGCCGGCCCATTATTCAACAGGTTCTCTAGGTCTAGACGTGCCTTTGCTTCGCCTTTTGACGCTACCTGCTCATAGGTATAGACCTGAAGATAGGCCGTTAACTCGGATACATCGTCCTTGGATAAAGACCCAGGATCTTTCTTGTAGGCTGCCAGCAAATTGTCGCTGCGTTGATCAGCCCCCTCCAAGGAAACAAGTTTTTTAGCGGCGCCTATCCCTCGGTCTCTCTCAAAGTCCTCCCGGGCTTTATCTCGTTCCGGTGCAGAGTGATCACCTAAAAAGTTGTACTGCGTAGAGTTCTGCGCGATCCACTTTCCTTTCTCCAGTTTGCTAGCATCCACATCCTTTTGAGCAGCCGCAGCCAAAACGCCAACGATTTGAGAACTCATGGTCAATAAGCGCCCATCGCCCTTAACCAGTTTGTTAAGGTCCGCAACCAAAGCTTCGTTCGCCCCGGCTGCTAAGGCACCTGTTTGGAAATCTCCACCTGTCGCCTCTGCCAGCAACCCTCCGACCATGGCATGAATGGCAATTTTCGGCACAGAACCATCAGCGACTACGCCTTTGGTGTAATCGCCCACAGCGTTAAAGCTGGCGGCGGCCAAGGTATTGAACAGTGCACTTTT
The DNA here is from genome assembly GCF_050312575.1 of Pseudomonas sp. R11F. Lineage (NCBI taxonomy): Bacteria > Pseudomonadati > Pseudomonadota > Gammaproteobacteria > Pseudomonadales > Pseudomonadaceae > Pseudomonas > Pseudomonas sp. R11F. The sequence continues at coordinate 37,824 of NZ_JBNPJU010000068.1, forward strand.
CAACGCGTCACTGGCACTACCGCCTTGCCCAAGCGCTTTGCTCAGCAGCATAGAGGTGCCATTTTGAAGTACTTGGTTTGCGGCAAACTGCCCCACACCGTTCACGGTGTATAACTTCGGACCGATAACTTGGCCAGTAGCCGTATCCGTATGTGTTCCGGTCCAACCATCAAAATAGGCGGCAGTTAAACCAGCTGTGACGCCTGAGATGACATACCCCTTCATCGCATCCGAAGAAGTCACATCCTTGAGTACCGCCCCCAAATTGCCCCGATTATTGATGACGCTCACGGTGGCGTTGGTAGCAGCCCCGGACGCAACGGCCCCCACAGCAGCCCCCGTTACGGTTCCTCCCGCAGCCGTAGCTGCCATCGGCCCCAGTACTGCCGACATCACAATCGCAATAATGATCTGCGACGCCGGCCCAAGCCCCGAGTTGCTGTATTTGAAGCTATCGTGAATTTCCTTGACCTGGCGCCAGTCCACGTCACCGCGTTTTTCGGCGTCTTTAAGCCAAGCCAACTGCGGGTCTGCCTTGACCATCGCATCAATGGATTGGCTGACGGTTTGCTGGTTGACCTGCAGGACGTCGATCTTCAGGCCCTCAACGGCTTTGATCGCAATGTTGCCCTCAGCCACCATTTGGGTCTGGCGTACGGTCTCGTCGGTTTTGCCCTTGCCCTTTGCCGATACCCAGAATGCGTTGTTGTTGGATTTCTCGTGGCTCTCTTGATGCAGATCCTTGGCGGCCTCAAATGTAATACCACCACCACTATCCAACGTAATGTCCTGCCCACTCTCAAGCTTGGCCGCCTGATACACCTGATCACTACCACTCTTGAGCGTCAGATCCCCCCCGGTCGTGATCTCACTCCCGATGTTGGTGACCTGCGTGACCTCATCCCGCTGAGTCTTCTTGCTCCCGAAGCTCCCCTTCTTCTTCATGTCATACAGCGAATAATCGCTGTCTTCCGCCGCCAGCAACCCCAGCTTTCCACCCGCCACCAAATACGCTTCATCCCCCGCACTGACGCGGCTGGCAATCATCGCCAGGTCCTTGCCAGCACTCAGCGAGACATCCCCGCCAGCCTTGACCGACGTGCCCACCTGGCTCACATGGTCTTCCTGCGCCTTCACCTTCTTCAGGTTCAACGCCGAATGCTGCTCGTCCGCCGCCGAAGCCATCGTCAGGTCGCCCACCGCCGACATCGCGACATCCCGCTTGGCATCCATCTGGCTGGCAATTGCTGTCAGATCGCGGCCAGCAATCGCTGATAGGTCGCGACCCGCCGTCACCGACGAACCGTTCTGGGTGACGGAGCGGCTGTTGTTGCGGGCGCTGAGGTTCGCGTTGCTGTTGGCCTGCTCCACTGAGCCGAAGCTCAGGTCGCGGCCGGCCTGGATGGTGGTGTCGCGCCCGCTTTGCAGCACGCTGCCCTGGTTGGAGAAGTCGCGGCCGGCCCTGATGCTCATGTCGTTGGCCGCTTCGATACGTGCGGCGCTGTCGAGAAAGTCGCTGTGTTCGCTGATGACACCATCGCTGCTGTCGTGGCCGGTGACGGTGCGTTCGTTGATCACGTCGCCATTTACGGCGGTCATGGTGACGTCGCGTCCGGAAATGATGCCGCCGGCCTTGTTGACGATGTTGTTGCCCGCCAGCAGGTCCAGTCGGTTACCCGCTTCGATCAAGCCACTGTTGACCAGGTCGTTGCCGGCCTTGGCCGACAGGTTGTTGCCGGCACGCAAGGTGCCGACATTGTCCAGGTTCTGGCCCGCGATCAAGCTGACGTTGTTGCCCGCAATCAGCGCGCCGTTGGGCCCCAGGCGGTTGTTGGCGTTGGCCAGGTACAGCACCGGCACCAGCACCTCTTCGCCGTTGACCACGCTTTTTTCCAGCCAGACGATGTCGTGGGTCAGCGCCGCGACTTGCTCGGAGCTCAGGCTGACACCTACCGCCAGGTTCAGCGTTTGCTTGCTGGCGATGGCATTGTCCATCAAGTATTTGAACAGCTTTTCGTCGCTGGTTTGCCCATCGAGGAAACGCTGGCCGGTACGTGCGACGACGGCTTGCTGAACCAGGCGTTGTTCGTAGAAACCATCGCCCAAGCGCTTGGCGCTCTCGTCCGGGTTGTAGCCCAGCCCGGACAGCAGGTAGTCCGAGCTCATGAATTGCTTCATGCCGGTGAGCACCGGGTTGGTTTCGACCAAGTATTTGTGCGGCTGCGACACCGCGCTCTTGTCTGGAAGACCTTGGACCCGGTTGACGGTCTGGCTGGCAACCGGAGTCGGTTCAGCCGCAGATGGCACAACTGCGACCACGGCAGGTCGGCTGCTGACGCTTGCACCAGGCTGATCGACTGGCGACGTGACCGACGGGGTCTCTCGTGGCAGGGGCGCCACCGGAGCCACCACGGATGGCTGCGGCGCAACGACACTAACCGGTGTAACAGGGGCCTGTGGGATCAGGCCCGGCAGGTCAAGGTCGGGGCGCGTGCTACTCGGCGCAACGGCTACAACGCTGGTCGCGCGATCAGCAGTTGAGAGGCTTGGGACGTTCTGGTCAGGGCGGGTGCCGCCAGACGACGTTCCATCGGGTGTGGTCAGCACGATACGGGCGTCGCGCTCAGCGGGCGTCAGGCCTGACAGGTCGACATTCGGACGAGAGACATCAACCGTCGGCCGCGAGCCTTCAACAGGGTTTTGGGTGTTGATGCCATCGACCTGGGTGATATCGCCGCCGCTGGTACGGCCAGGTTGCAGCGTGACCGCATCGGCATTGCCTATGCCGGCGATGTTAACGGCACTGGCCCTGGCGTTGATTCCGCTGGCCTCGCGGGCCGTAACCGATACCTGTCGGCTGTTGGCGGAGAGCTGGGTGACCTCTTCTAACTGAATCGTCCGCCCCTGGGTTTCGGGAAGGGTCTGTTGGCGTTGCGCCAAACCGACGCTGGCGGCGCCAAGGGTCCAGCTCTGAGGCCCGGCATTAGCTTGAGCCGCTTGCCCGCTGCTGGCGCCCTGCCCGCTCAGGCGGAACAAACCATTCTGGCCGGTGGGCAGGCTGAAGCCCGGGAGCGCGAGGGGGTTCACTTGCTGTTGGGCCAGGTTGGGAGGCAACTGCGAATTGATGGAGATCGCCGTCGAATAGCCACTTCCTGCGCCTGTGTCGGCTTTCGTGCGGCCGGCTGCTACATAGGCGTAGTAAGGACGCACCACGCTGTTGTTGATGTTCTGGGCAGCGTTCAGTGCGACGTTGCCCCCCGCCTGGATGACCGCATCGTAGGATTGGCCATCGCTATTGAGCGTGGTGGTTTTTTCGGAAAGCTTGCCGCCCCCCATGAGGCTGAGGAAATAGCTGAGGTCTGCTTCGACGGTCGCCGAGGGCGCAGGGCTATTTTTTGCATTGAAGTTGGCGGCCGCCGGCAGCGCCTGGAAGATTTGCGTGACAAAGTTCCAATACGTGCGGGTGGTCTTGATCTCCTGGGCTTGCACACCTTGGTTATTGATAGTGGTCGCGTTGGCGGTGAGGTTGCCCGTGGCAGCAATGGTGCTGCTCAGGTTGTTGAGCGTCTGGGCGTCGATCTGCATGTCAGCGCCGCTGCTGAGCGCCGAGGCCACGCTGCTGCGGGTAACGTTCAAGCGATCGATTTCATCGATTTGCCACAGACCATTTCGACGGCCTTTGCTGCGGAAGTCACATCCCGCACCTGGGATCAGGTTGCAGTCGAGTTCGGTGATCTTGACCGAACTTTTTTCATGCCCCGAATACTCCAACACGTCCCTGACGTTATTGACGGTCATGGCACTGACGGTCAGGTTTTTCGCACTCTCGACGGTGCCCGAACGGTTATCCAGCAAATCGGCTTTGGTCTGGCTGGCATCTTTGGCGATCAGGACATTACCCAGCCCGTAAACATCGGCGTAGGTGTTGGTAAAGCGGGTGGCCAGCAACTGCATGTCGCCGCCGCTGGTGATCAACCCATTGCTGTTGAGCAGGGTGTTGCTGCTGAGGGTCAGATTGGCGCCTGTCGCCAGTGTGCCGGTGTTGCTGACATCTGCTGCCGTGACGGTCATGTTGTTGGCCGAGGTCAGACGCCCGGCGTTAGTCAACTGGCCGCCCACGTTGATCGTGCTGTCCTGTCCGCCGGCAATACTCGCCGCCGTGCTCAGGTTCACTTGCCCGGCACTCAGGCCCAGGTTACCCACGCTGCTGTAACGCCCATTGCCGCCATAGCTGCCGGCCAGCGTCAATTGGGCCGTGCCATCGCTGGCGATCAAGCCATCGTTGTTCCAGTTACCACCACTGCCTACGAAGCTGTCAGACGCCAACAACTGGCCGCCTGCGGCTTGATTCAAGGTATTAACGTTCACCGTCAAACGCCCAGCCTGGATCACACTGCTGTTGGTCCAGGTATCAGCGGCCAGGGTCAAGCCCCCTTGGGTGACGACAGTGCCCCCGGCATTGGTCAGGTTCGCGGTGGCAATATCAAACGTGCCGGTGCCGCTGTGCAGCAGGCTGCCGCCCTGGTTCTGGAAGCTTGCGGCATTGAGAGTGAGGTCGCTGGTGCGCGTTTCCAGGCGGCCGTTGCGGTTGTCGAATACGCCGCCGACCTGGAAGTCGGTCTTGCCGCCGCTGCCCATAGCGCGCAATTGGCCGCCCTGGTTGTCGAGGCTGCCGGCTTGCACGCTCAGCAGTGTGTCGCTCTCGATAATCCCCGAGTGGTTGCTAAGTTGGCCGCTGAGCCCCAGTTCAACCCGGTTCGCCGCCATTTGCCCGAAGCTGTTGTCCAGCCCCGCACCGCCGACCCGCAGCAGGTCCTTGGCATACAGGCCGCCGTAGGCGTTGGCGAAATAATTGGCGTTGACCACGGCGTCGCCATTTTGCGCGGCGATACGCCCGTGTTGGTTATCCACGCTGCCGGCGATCAGGTTCAAGCGCTGGCCCTGAATCACGCCGGCCTTGCCGACCTGGCTATAGCCGTTCAGCAGCCTGTCAGCCACGTTGGCATCCAACAGGCCCTTGAGGCTGGCGAGTGTGCCGCCCTGGTTGTTCAGGGTATTGGCTTTGGCACTGACATCACCGCTTTGCGCCAGAAGCTTGCCATCCTGGTTATCCAGCTCACCGCTGACATCCAGGCTCAAGCCACTTTGGCCCTGTACCACGCCCGCACGGTTACTCAGGCTGGTAGCCTTGACTTGCAGGTCTGCACCCTGGCTGTAGATCAAACCGTCGGCGTCGTTTTGCAGGACGCCGGTGCTGGTGATTGCTACACGGTCCTTGCCGGCGATGGTGCCGTGCTGGCGGTTGTCGAGGCCGCCGGTGAGCAGCGTCAGCAGGCCCTGGCTGGCAATCTGGCCGCCCTGGTTGTTGACTTGGGCAGCGCGCTGCAACAGCAACGGGCCGGCGCTGGCCAGCTTGCCGTTGGTGTTGTCGAGGATGCTCAGCAGGTTGAGGGTCAAGCGGCCGTTGCTGGCGAGCGTGCCGCCCTGGTTGTGCAGGTCGGTGCCGGTCACGCTGAGCGCCTGCTGCGCGTTGACGGTGCCGGCCTGGTTGTCGAGAGTGGCGGCTTGCAGGTCGAGATCGGCGCCGCTGTCGATCAGGCCGCCGTTGGCGTTGTTCAGCCCGGCGCTGATCACCAGGCTTTGCCCGGCGCCGCTGGACAGAATGCCGCCGTTGTTGTCGAGGCTGGCCGCCCGTACGCTCAGTTGCCCTTGGCTGACCAGGGCACCGGCACCGCCATTGAGCAGTTCGCCGGAAAGGCCCACGTCGACTGCCCCGCTGCGGCTGGACAGGGTGCCGTTGTTGCGGTTGTCGAGGCGCCCGCCGTAGACGTTCAGACCCTGCCAACCGGAAACCAGGCCGCTCTGGTTGAGCAGGTTGGTCGCGTTGACGGTCAGCACCTGGCTGCTGATCAGCTTGCCGCCGCTGTTATCCAGGGTGCCGGTGCTCAGGGCGAGGTTTTGCTGGCTGGACAGTTCGCCGTTCTGGTTGTTGAAGGTGCGCAGTCGGTTGAGGGTCAACGGGCCTTTGGCGAGGATCAAGCCGTTGCGGTTATCCAGGTCGTTGTTGTTCAGGTCCAGGGTGACGCGTTGTTCACCCATGACACGGCCACCCGCCAGGCTCAGGGCGCTCAGGTTCAGGTCCATCGCGCCTTTGGCGGAGACCTCGCCGCCGCTGCCGGTGTCCAGGCTGGCGGCGCTCAGGTTGAGGGTGCCCTGGCTGTTGATCAGGCCGGCGGCACGGTTGTCCAGCGCCATGGCGCTGAGGGTGACGCCTGCCGTACCGAGCAGGCTGCCGTTCTGGTTGTTCAGGTTGGCGCTGGTCAGGGTCAGCGCCTGCTTGGCACTGATCAAACCCTGGTCCTGGTTATTGAGCAGACCTTCGCTGGTCAGCTGCAGGTCGCTGCGGCTGGTCAGGGTGCCGCCGCGGTTGTCCACCGAGCCTGCCTGTGCGTTGAGGCTGGCCGCACCGATCAGGCCCTTGACGTTGGCCAGTGCCTGGGCGAGGCGCAGCGTCAGGCCCTGGTTGCTCAGCAGTTTACCGTTGCTGTTATCCAGGCTTTGCGCGGCCAGGGTGAAGGCTTGGGCGCTGGAGATTTCACCGTTCTGGTTGTTGACGGCATTGAGGTTGTTGAGCAGCAGCGGGCCGAGGGTATTGATCAGGCCGCCCTGGTTGTTCAACTGGCCGTTGTTCAGGTCGAGGCTCAGGCGGGTGTTGCTGAAGAGTTTGCCGCCCTGCTGGTCCAGGCCCGTGACGCTGGCCGTAAGCGCCTTGGCGCTGCCGATGCTGCCACCGTTGTTGAGTTGGCCCGCGCTCAGGTTGAGCGTGTCGCCGCTGTTGAGGCGCCCGCCCTGGTTATTCAGCACGCCGGTGGTGACCGCAACCGGCCCTTTACCGCTCAGGCTGCCTTGCTGGTTGCCCAGGCCGGCGCTGCGCAGCACCAGGGCGCCGTCGGTGACCAGTTCACCGTTCTGGTTGTTCAGTTGGCCGGTGACTTCGACACTCAAGCCCTGTGCGCTGGAGAGGCTGCCCTGGGTGTTGTTGAGGCTGCGCGCCTTGACGTCGAGGGTCCCTTCACTGCTCAGCAAGCCCTGGCTGTTGTCCAGGTCGCCGGCCAGTTCCACTTGCATTGGTTGTTGGCTGAGGAGCTTGCCGCCACTGTTATCCAAGCCGGTGCCCGCCAGCATCAGGCGCTGGCCGCTGAGTTGACCGCCGTGGCGATTGAGCAGTTGATCGACGCTGAGGTTCAGGCCACTGCCGGCGAAGACTTGGCCGTTGTCGCTGTTATCCAGTCGTTGGCCGGTGACGTTGACGTCGGCGTTACTGGTCAATTCACCGGCGCGGTTGTCGATGCCGGCCACATCGAGTGTCAGCGCTTTTGTGGCGCCGATCAGGCCGCCACGGTTATCGAGGCTGGCACCGCTGAGGTGCAGGGTGTCGGTGCCGATCAACTGGCCTTGCTGGTTGTCGAGGCGGTTCGCGTTGACCGTCAGTTCAGCCTTGCCGGCGATTTCGCCGCCACGGTTGTCCAGGTTGGTGCTGGCCAGTAACACCTTGCCGTCGCCCATCAGGGTGCCGCGCTGGTTATCGATCAGGTCGCCGGCACTGAGGTCCAGGACACCCCGGCTGCTGACCAGCCCCTCAGTGTTGTCCAGGCTGAGACTGCGGCTGTAGAGGCCGGCGCTGCTGATACGGCCTTTGAGGTTGGCCAGGGCCTGGTCGATGCGCAGGGTCAACGCCTGGTTGCTGATCAGCTTGCCGTTGCTGTTGTCGAGGTTGCGCGCTGCCAGGGTGAAGGCGTTCTGGCTGGAGATCTCACCGTTCTGGTTGTTGAGGTTGCCGAGGTTTTTCAGCATCAGGGTCGGTGCGTTGATCAAACCGGCGTTGTTCAAGTCACCGTGGTTCAAATCCAGGTTCAGTTGGGTGTTACTGAACAACTCGCCACCCTGCTGGGTGAGGCCGGTGAGGCTGGCGTTCAGGCTGCCGGCGCTGGCTATGCGGCCGGCGTTGCTGACCTGGGCCGCCTTGAGGTCGAGGCTGTCGGCGCTGATCAGGCGCCCGCCCACGGTGTTGTTGAACAGGCCGGTGTCCAGGGTCGCGGCGCCCTGGCTTTTGATCAGGCCCTGCTGGCTGTTGTCGAGGCTCGCGCTGGTCAGGGCGAGGGTTTGGGCGGTCTCGAGGATACCGCCCTGGTTGAGCAGCTCATTGGCGCTGCTGATGTCCAGCGTACCGGCGCTGGAAACACTGCCGCCGGTGTTATCGATGCGTTGGCCGAGCAGTTGCAACGTCCCTTCACTGCTGATCTTGCCGTAGCTGTTATCCAGCCCCGCCGCCAGTTGAATCGCCAGCGAGCGCTGGCCGGCAAAGGTGCCTTGGGCGTTATCCAGGCGCGTGCCGGTCAAGCGTGCATCCTGGGCGAACACCAGCCCCTTGGCCTGGTTGATCACCTGGGCCACGGCCAATTGCAGCGCCGTCCCGGCCAGCAGCTTGCCACCGCTGTTGTCCAGGCGCTGGCCGCTGAGCTCGGCGTCTATCTGGCTGGAGATTTCGCCGGCCCGGTTATCGACGCTGTCGACCTTGAGTTTCAGCGCTTTTGTGGCCCCGACCAAAGCACCGTCGCGGTTCTCGAGGCGGGTGCCGGTGAGGGACAGATTGCCTTGGGCAACCAGCTCGCCACCTTGTTGCGTCAAGGTGCCGATGGTAGCGTCCAGGTCGGCCTGGCTGGCGATGCGCCCCTTGTCGTTATTGGCGTTTTCCAGCGCCAGACGTACGGGGCCTGCGGCGCTGAGCAAGCCACCCTGGTTGCTCAGCGACTGGCCCGTGATGCCCAGGGCCTGCTTGCTGTTGAGCACGCCCTCGCGGTTGTCCAACTGGCCGAGGTAGAGGTTCAGGTCCTGGTTGGCGCGGATCGCGCCGGCGCGGTTATCCAGGCTGTTGCCGCGCAGGGTCAGCAGGTTCTGCCCGGAAACACGCCCGCCACGGTTGTCCAGGCTCGCCGCCTGAATGTCCATGAGCCCTTTGGCCATCACACTGCCCTTGGCCTGGTTGTCCAGCAAACCGTCGACTTTCACGCGCAGGCTGCCATCGCTGACCAGGCTGCCGGCCTGGCTGTTGTCCAGGCTCGCCGACGTGACTTGCAGGCGCTGGGCGGCACCAAGGGTGCCCGCCTGGTTTGCCAGTGCGCCCTGGATCGCCAGGTCGAGGCTGACATCGCCCATCACCTGACCGTTGTGGTTGTTCAAGGTCATGGCGTTGACCACGCTGGCGCCGGCACTCGAGACTTCGCCGTCGACGTTGAGCAGGTCACCGGCCAACGCCAGGCTCAGGTCTTTCGAGCTGCTGAAAACGCCCTCGCTGTTGTCCAGGCTTGCCGCTTGAGCCGTGAGCCCGGCCGCAGAAACCTGGCCGTTGCGGTTGATCAACGCCTGATCGATCTTGAGGTCCAGCGCCTGGTCGCTCAGCACTTTGCCGTCGGTGTTATCCAGGCTTTGCGCGGCCAGGGTGAACGCCTGTTTGCTGGAGATCTCGCCGCTTTGGTTGGCGACCGTCGCCAGGTTCTTGAGCAACAGCTGGCCTGGCGCACTGATCAAGCCTGCGGCGTTGTTCAGGTGGCCTTTGTTCAGGTCCAGGGTCAGCGCACCCGTGCTGTAAAGCTGGCCACCGCCGCGCTGGTCAAGCCCGGTGATGCTGGCGGTGAGGGTGTTGGCGCTGGCGATGCGACCCTGTCCACGGTTGTCCACCTGCCCTGCCGCCAGGTTGAGGCGCTGGGCGCTGGTCAGCCGCCCGCCCTGCTGGTTGTTGAAAGCGCCGGTGGTGACCTGCACGGCACCGTCACCGATGATTTTCCCGCCCAGGTTGTCCAGGCTGGCGCTGGTCAAGGTCAAGGCGACCGCGCTGAGCAACTCGCCTTTCTGGTTGCTGATCGCGCCCGAGGTGGTCAGTACCAGCGGTGCGGCGCTGCTGATGCGCCCGTTGTCATTGGCCAGGCTGGCCGCATGCAGGTTCAGGTCGCCATCGCTGCGCAACGCACCTTGTTGGTTATTCAGGTGATCGCTCAAGGTGATGCCGAGGCTGCGCTTGGCGTACAGGCTGCCCTGGGCGCTGTTGTCCCATTGCGCGGCGTTCAGGTGGAGCGACTGCTGCCCGGAGATGATGCCCTTGAGCTGGTTGTTCAAGCGCTGCAGGGTCAACTGCATGTCGCCGTTGGCCAGCAGGCGCCCGCCGGCGCTGTTGTCGAACTGCTGGCCGGTGAGCGTCAGGTCGGTGACGCTGGAGACTTCCCCGGCGCGGTTATCCAGCGTGTCCACCGCCAGGGTCATGGCCTGGCCTGAGTTGAGCAAGCCGCCGTCACGGTTATCCAGCGTGGTGCCGTTGACCTGCAATTGCCCCACCGCCGCGACGCTGCCGCCACGGTTGTCGAATTGGCCGACGCTCAGGTTCAGGTGGTTCTTGCCGGTAATACGGCCTTTGGCCTGGTTATCCAGGCTGGCAGCGGTCAATTGCAGCTGGGTAGTGGCGGCCAACAGCCCCGCCTGGTTGAGCAACTGACCGCTGATCAACGCATTCAGGACACCGTCGCTGGTCAGTTTGCCCTGGGTGTTGTCGAGACTGCCGGCGCTCAGGTTCAAGACCTGGCCCGTGACAAGGCGGCCGTTGCGGTTGGCTACCGCGCCCGAGTGCTCAAGGGTGAGCCGGTTGTCGCCCTGGATCAGCCCTTGGCTGTTGTCCAGCGACGCCCCCGTGAGGGCGGTACTTGCGCCGAGGATTTCGCCCTGGCGGTTGTCGAGTGCCGTGTCGACCTGCGCCGTCAGGTTGTCGCGGACCTTGAGCGAGCCCTCGGCATTCACCAGGCGATCAGCGCGCAAGTCCAGGCCAGTGGCGGAAACCAGGCCCTTGGTATTGTCCAGGGCCTTGGCAATGCGCACGATCAGCCCTTGTTCGCTGAGCAACTTGCCGGCGCGGTTATCCAGGCTGTCGGCGCTGAACGTCAGCGCCTGGGTACTGGAGATTTCGCCGCCCTGGTTATCCACGCTGGCCAGGTTGTTTAGCAGCAGCGCACCCGGGGCATGAATCAAGCCGCCCTGGTTGTTCAGGTGGCCGTGGTTGAGGTCCAGGCTCACACCCGCCTGGCTGTAGAGGCGGCCATCGTTGTGTTGATCAAGGCCCGTGACGGAGGCCGTGAGTTGCTGCTGGCTGGTGATGCGTCCGCCGGCACTGTTGTCTACCGGCCCGGCCGTGAGCACCAGGGTGCCATCGCTGTTGAGCGTGCCTTGAGCGTTGCCCAACGCGCCCTTGGCCGACACGGCCAGTTGTTGCTTGGAATAGAGTTTGCCGCTGCTGTTATCCAGGCTGCCCGCCGTGATGTCCAGCGCCTGGGCGCCAAACACCAGGCCCTGACGGTTATCCAGGGCACCAAGGCTGGTGAGGTTCAGCGTGGCATCGCCCTGGAGCAAGCCCTCGCGGTTATCCAGGGAGCCGGTATTGACCGAGGCGGTGCGCGCCAGCAGTTTACCGTTGCGGTTGTCCAGCGCAGCGTCGACCTGCACCGTCAGGCCGTCAGTCGCACTGAGTGTGCCGCCGAGGTTGTCCAGGCTGCCGGCACGCAGGTCCAGCGCGTGGGCGGACAGCAGGCCCAGGGTGTTGTCCAGGGCGCGCGCAATTCGCAGAGTCAGCGCCTGTTCACTGAGGACCTTGGCGTTGCGGTTGTCCAGCGTATCGGCGGCCAGGGTAAACGCCCGGCTACTGGAGATTTCCCCGCCCTGGTTGGCGACGCTGTTGAGGTTGCTCAGCCGCAATTGACCCGGTGCGGTGATGGCACCGCCCTGATTGTTCAGATGGCCACGATTGAGATCCAGGCTGACGTCGCCCTGGCCGAACAGGCGACCATCGTTGTGCTGGTCCAACCCCGTCACGCTGGCGCTGAGCGACTGCCCACCGCTGACGCGCCCACCGTCGCTGTTATCCACCTGGCCTGCCTTCAGGCTCAATTGGGCATCACCACGCAAGCGTCCCTGCTGGCTGTTGTTCAGGGCACCGTCCAACGCCAGGTCGAGATTCTGGTTGGCATACACGCTGCCCTGGCGGTTATCCAGGCTGGCCGCGTTGATTTTCAAGACGCCGACCGCTGCAAGGTTGCCGTTGCGGTTATCGAGCGTGGTGCCGACGAGGGTCAGGTCGGCCTTGCTGCTGATGCGTCCCTGGCGTTGATTATCCAGACTGCCCAGGTTCAGGCGTAGATGACCGGTGGAAGCCAGCAAGCCTGCCTGGTTGAGCAACTGCCCGGCGATCACGGCGGTCAGGGCGCCGTCGCTGGTCAGCGTGCCTTCACTGTTATCCAGGCTGGCGGCATTGAGGGTGAAGGTCTCGCCGGCCGCCAGGGTGCCGTGCTGGTTGATCAGGGCGGCGCTGCTGAGGGCCACACTGCGATCGCCTTGGGCGCGCCCTGCGCTGTTGTCGAGTGAACCGGCGGTCAACGCCAGGTCATTGGCCAGCAACTCGCCGCTGCGGTTATCCAACAGCCCATCCACGCCGAGGTTCAACGCGGTACGCGCAGACAATTTGCCGCCCTGGTTGCTCAAGCTCCCAGCCCTTGCGTCGAGGCTAGTGGCCGACACCAGGCCTTTGGTGTTCCCCAGCGCACGGGCGATACGCAAGGTCAGGGCCTGCTCGCTCAAAACCTTGCCCAGGGTGTTATCCAGGCTGTCCGCTTGCAGGCTGAAGCCGCTGACGCTGGAAATTTCCCCGCCTTGGTTGTCGACGCTGTTGAGGTTATTCAACAGCAACGACCCCGGTGCGTTGATCAATCCACCCTGGTTGTTCAGATACCCGCGATTGAGGTCCAGGCTCAAGTCGCCCTGGCTGTAGAGACGACCGTCGTTGTGCTGGTCCAGGCCGGTCACATTCGCGCTGAGGCGCTGGCCGTTGATGCGCCCGCCGCTGCTGTTATCCAGCAACCCGGTGCGCAATTGCAGGGCGCCGCCGGCGCTGAGCTGGCCGCCCTGGTTGTCCAGGTCGGCGCTGTTCAGTTGCAGGTCGGTGCCTGCGCTGAACAACCCGCTCTGGTTAAGCAGGTGACCGGCAATGGCGGCGGTCAACGCGGCATTGCTGGTGAGCTTGCCAAGGGTGTTGTCGAGGCTGGCCGCAGTGAGTTGCAGGGTCTGGCTGCTTGCCAGGGTGCCATTGCGATTGCTCAGGTCGCCGCTGTTGATCTTCAGCAGAGTGTCGCCCTGTATCCGACCTTGGGCGTTGTCCAGTACGCCCGCCGTCAGCCGCACATCGCGGCCCAGGATTTCGCCATTGCGGTTGAGCAGTGTGGCGTCGACGTCGTGGGTCAGGCCGTTCTGCGCCACCAGATGACCGCCGCTGTTGTCGAGATTGCCGGCGTGTACCTGCAACGATGCGGCGCTCACCCGGCCTGCAGCGTTATTCAACGCCTGGGCAACGGCCAGCATCAGCGACTGCTCGCTCAAGACCTTGCCGCCGCGGTTATCCAGGCTGTCGGCTTGCAGCGTGAAGCCGGTAGTGCTGGAGATTTCCCCGTTGCGATTGTCGACAGTATTGAGGTTGTTCAGCAGCAACTGGCCGGGCGTGCCGATCACGCCTGCCTGATTGTCCAAGTGCCCACGGTTGAGGTCCAGCGCCAGCTCGAGCTGGCTGGAGATACGGCCGCCGCCGTTGTTCAAGCTGCCCACATTGACCTGGCTCGCGCCGACAGCACTGACGCTGCCGCCACGGTTATCCAGCACCCCCGTGACCCGAGCGTTCAGCGCAGCGCGACTGTTCAGGCTGCCGTTCTGGTCATTGACCAGGCCGGCGGCATCGATTTGCAGGCCGGCGGCCGCAATCAGCCCCGCACCGTTATTCAAGACCTGGGCAATCTGCAGGGTCAGCCCCTGGTCGCTGAGCAGCTTGCCGGCCGCGTTATCGACCGTGCGTGCGGCGACGGTAAACGCCCGCGCACTGGAAATCTCACCTTGGCGGTTATCCACGCTGTTGAGGTTGCCAAGGGTCAACTGCCCAGCGGCGTTGATCAGCCCGTTGCGGTTGTCCAGGTGACCCTGGTTGAGGTTCAGGCTCAAGTCGGTGTTGCTGTATAAACGCCCGCCGTCGTGTTGATCGAGGCTGCCGAGATTCGCGTTCAAGCCTTGAGCGCTGGCGATCCGACCAGCGCCGCTGTTATTCACCGCACCCGCCGTCAGGTCCAGGGCCTGGCCGCTGGTGAGCGCCCCACCCTGCTGGTTATCCAGCGCACCGACCTTGACCGTCGCGTTGCCGCTGGACTCGATACGGCCCTGCTGTTGGTTGGCCAGGCTGCCACTGAGTTCAACAGCGAGCGTACCTTGGCTGGTCAGCGATCCTTGTTGGCTGTTGTCCAGGGAAGCGGCATTCAACTGCACGGCCTGGTGCGCAGCGATCCGCCCGGCCTGGTTGTTGATGGCGGAGCTGGCATTCAGGTTCAAGGTTTGCCCGGCCGACACCAGGCCGGCCACGTTATCCAGCATCGCCACCTGCAAGCTGGCCTGGCCAAGGCTCGACAGTTCGCCGTTGCGGTTGATCAACTGGCCGACCGTTGCCGTCAGTGCTGCGCTGCTGGTCAACAGGCCGCCCTGGCTGTTGAGCAACTGCCCCGCGTTCACGCCGAGGCTGCCGGCGCTCAAGATTCGGCCCTGGTTCTGGTTGTCCAGGCTCGTGGCGCTCAGTTGCGCATTGCGCTGAGCGCTCAGGGTGCCGCCTTGGTTGGTGAGCTCGCCGGTATTGAGGCTGAGGTCGCGACTGGCAATGATGGTCTTGCCGGTATTGTCGATGGCCTGGGCTGTCAGGCGCACATCACCCTGGGCATTGCGGCTGTTGTCGGGGTTGACGCCGGCTTCGATAATCCCGCTGTTGGTCAATCGCCCGCCCGCGTCCAGCGTGAGGCTGTCCTTGGCGGCCAGGGTTTGTTGGTTGGTCAGTGCGCCTTGGGTTTTCACCGACAGATCGGTACCGGCATACACTGCGCCCTTGGCTTGCACACTGGCCGCATTGACCGCCAGCGCCGTACCGGCCGAGGTCTGCCCCATGATCACATTGCCTGCGGCGTCAATCCGAATATCGCCGCCGGCCACCATGTCACCCGACAACCGCACGCCAACACCGGCCTCGGTGCCGATCAGCTTGACCGCGCCCACATACATCCCACCCAGCGCCGACGAGTCGATGGCCAGGTCCGGTGCCTGGCTGCCATCCGCTGCACGTACGCTGGCATTCAAGGTGCGCGCATCCACATCGTTGCGACCGGCGACGATGGTGAGTTTTTTCGCCTGGATCTGCGCATTGATCGTGGTGGCGCGGGTGATGATTTCGAACTGATCGACATTGCTCGCATTCAGGCCGGCGCCATCGATGGCAACAGTGCCTTGGTCAACCTGATAGCGGTTGATCTGGCCGTTTTCGATCACGGCCTTGCCGGTGGTCAGCGTGGCTTGCGGGGTGTTGATGAAACCGCAGCCATTGCAGCTGATGCCGTAGGGGTTGGCGACAATCACATGGGCCGACTGCCCCGCCACTTCGGTGTAACCGCGCAGCTGGCTGGGGCTGCCGCCGTTGACCTCATTGAGGATGACGTTGGCGGCACTGCCGTGGAAATTCGGGTTGCCGACGATGATGCCGCCCAACTGGGTGGACTGGGTGCGGTCGGTGGCGTTGTTGAGGATCACCCCGTTGGCACCGACGTTGTAGTCATGAAACTGGTTGTGCGACAGGCCGTTGGCGTTGGGTGCGGCAATGTTGACGATCGGCACGCCATTGCCCGCTTGCGCGAGCGTGGTGCCCGGCGCACTGACCACGATACCGTCCGCCTGAGCCAGCAGCGGTTGCCAGAACATGGCGTTGGCCAGGATCAACGCCAACCCACGTTTAGGCAGCCCCAGGAAGTGGGTACGGCTTTTTACGGCAGCAGAAGGCTGGCGCGCGAGGAAGGCGAACTGGCGAACGTCCATGTCATGTCTCGTTGCCCGAAGGCGGTCAAAAATTTAAAGAAAGAAATCCAGTCGGAAATAGATCGGCGCTTCACGCTCAGTGATAGCGGCCGGTCGTTCCAGAGAGTGGGCAAAGGTCACGCTGGCGGCGACGTTCTTGCCACGGGCAAACAGCTCCACCGAGTTACTGCTCATGCGCCCATGCTGCTCGGCGTTGTAGCGGTCGCGGCTGATCACGCCCTGGTCGTAACCCAGGCTGGTGCCGTACTCGCTGAGCACCGGCTGTAGCCAGGCCCAGGTCACCGGGCGGCTCCAGCGCAGGTCGTTGCGCCAGTAACCGCCACTGTCGCCGGCGAGCATCTGGTCTTTGTAGCCGCGGATCGACGACTGCCCGCCCAGGCTCATGCGTTGTGGGCTGAACAGCACGTCTTCGCTGTGCTGGCCGGTCATCAGGCTGCTGAAACTCAATGACTCGCCCCACAACTTGAAGGGGTACAGGTAGCTCAGCGTGGCGGTGTATTTGCGATAGCGCGCATCGGCCTGGCCGGGTTTTGGATGATGATTGGCCTGGGCATCGAATGCACCAATGCCGTCTTGCATGCCCAGGTCGATGTTGAGAAACGACTCACCGATACGTCGCCCGTGATTGATGCCGAACTGGGCTTCACTGAGACGGTTGCTGCTCACGGCGAGCTTGCTGTCTTCAATGAAATTGTTCGTGCGCAGGTAGGCCACGCCGGTGCTCAGGGAGGTTTTGCTGAGGGCATCGCGGTGGATCACGCGCTCCAGGCGCAATTGGTGGTTCTGGCTGTCGCCGGTCTGCTTGAACGTGAAATTGTTCGCCTCGGCCCGGGAGCGGTATTCGCTCTCGGTGTAGCTGTAGGTCAGGTTCCACCAGCCAAACGGCAAGCTGTAGTTGAGCATCGAATTGCGCGAGGTTTTCTGATGGTCGCTGACGGCATCGTGCCCGCCGCGCAACGACAGTTGGTCAGCCAGGCCCAATGGATTGTCCCAATCCAGGCTCGCGCCCCACTGCTGCTCGCCGGTACTGCGCTGGCCGCCGTTATGGCGCGACAGGCCCACGCGCCAGGGCTTCTGCGGGGTGTTTTTGACCAGGACGTCGCTGCCACCCACGGCCTTGCCTGGCGCCAACTCCATCTGCGCCTGGTTCGACGGCAGGCGGTTGAGCTGGTCGACCATCTGCTCGATTTCGCGCAGGTTGAGCAATTCGCCCTGCTTGCCGGGAAAACTCATCGCCAGTTGGCGGTCGGTGATGCCACTGCCTTCAGCGCCCTTCAAGCTTTCCAATTTGCCTTCGACCACCTGGATCTTGAGGTGCCCGCTGGAGAGATCTTGCTGCGGCAGGTAGGCGCGACTGGTCACCAGGCCTTTAGCCAGGTAGCGGTCAGTGATGACTTTGAGCACCTCGTTAAGCTGCGGTACGCCGAGGCATTGGTCGATGTAAGGCTTGATCAGGCGGTTGCGTTCGCCTTCGGACAACGCTTCAGCGCCGGAGAGCTCAATGGCTTTGATCGGAAAGCAGCGAGTGTCGGCAGGCCCTGTCGGCGTCGCAGGCGTCGTGGATTTACCCGGCAATTCCTTGAGATCCTCAAGCCGCCGTTGCTGCTCTTCGAGCAGGCGGTCCTGGCGATCACGAATCAGGTCGGTGATACCTGGGGCAGCCTGCTGTGTGGCGGCTTGCGCCCACCCGCCCGCGCCCAGGCAAAAAAAAGCGGACAGCAGGCTGAGCCTGGTCCGGCGTGCAAAACGCCACATCGATTAGATCCCTCTACATGGCTCAGTGCCATCATTCGGCGGCGATAATAGGGTGGCGATATAGTGGCGTCAATTAAATGTGCATCCCGCTTCACGGCCACAGATCCCCTGCCCGTCCTTGAGTCCTTTTAAAGAACGGATCATTGGATCCACTGAAACCCAATTGACCGATAATCGCCCAATATATAACCGCATTAGCGTTGACCTATCCAGCCAGCCGCCCATTTAATGGATCCATTAAATAAAAATAACGCGTTGCCTGGAGAGTCGTCATGTACCCCAAGAACACTTGGTACGTCGCTTGCACCCCTGATGAAATTGCGCAAAAGCCTTTGGGCCGACAGATCTGCGCTGAAAAAATGGTGTTTTATCGTGGCCTGGATGGCGCCGTAATGGCGGTCGAGGATTTCTGCCCGCATCGCGGTGCCCCGCTTTCGCTGGGGTATGTCGAGAACGGCAACCTGGTCTGCGGCTATCACGGCCTGGTGATGGGCGGTGATGGCAAGACGGTGGAAATGCCGGGGCAGCGCGTACGCGGGTTTCCCTGCAACAAGACGTTTGCGGCCGTCGAGCGCTACGGTTTCATCTGGGTCTGGCCGGGCGATCAGGCCCTGGCCGATCCCGCGCTGATCCCACATCTGGAATGGGCCGTGAGTGATGAGTGGGCCTATGGCGGCGGGTTGTTCGAGATCCAGTGTGACTACCGCCTGATGATCGACAACCTGATGGACCTGACCCACGAAACCTACGTGCATGCCTCCAGTATCGGCCAGAAGGAAATCGACGAAGCAGCGCCCGTGACCACCGTGGAAGGCGACGAAGTCATCACCGCCCGGCACATGGAAAACATCCTGGCCCCGCCGTTCTGGCGCATGGCCTTGCGCGGCAACAACCTCGCCGATGATGTGCCGGTGGACCGCTGGCAGATCTGCCGCTTCACCCCGCCCAGCCATGTATTGATCGAAGTCGGCGTGGCCCATGCCGGCAAAGGCGGCTACCACGCGGCCGCCGAGCACAAGGCGGCGAGCATTGTGGTGGATTTCATCACCCCGCAGACCGACACCTCGATCTGGTACTTCTGGGGCATGGCGCGCAACTTCAAGCCCGACGATGAAGCACTGACTGAGAGCATCCGCGAAGGTCAGGGCAAGATTTTCAGCGAAGACCTGGAGATGCTCGAGCGCCAGCAACAGAACCTGCTTGCCCACCCGACGCGCAATTTGCTCAAGCTGAATATCGATGCCGGCGGCGTGCAGTCACGCAAAATTCTCGAACGCCTGATTGCCCGGGAACGCGCGGTCGAACCTCACCTGATCAACACAACCACCGCCTGAATAACCCCAACGCAGGAAGGACTGAACATGATCGATGTGGTGGTGGTATCGCGTAACAATGAAGCCCAGGACATTTGCAGCTTTGAACTGGCCAGTGTCGATGGCAACCCATTGCCAGCCTTCAGTGCCGGCGCGCACATTGATGTGCACTTGCCGGACGGGCTGATCCGTCAATACTCGCTGTGCAATCACCCTGAAGAACGTCATCGCTACCTGATCGGCGTGCTCAAGGACCCTACCTCACGAGGCGGTTCGCGCAGCCTGCACGAACAGCTGCAACCAGGCGCCCGCCTGAGCATCAGCGCACCGCGCAACCTGTTCCCGCTGGTGTGCGACGCCCGACGCAGTGTGTTGTTTGCCGGGGGTATTGGTATCACCCCGATCCTGTGCATGGCCGAACACCTCGCCCAGGCAGGTGCCGACTTCGAACTGCATTACTGCGCCCGTGCCAGCGAACGCGCAGCGTTTGTGCAGCGCCTCAAGGCGTCGCCATTTGCCGAGCGAGTGTTCCTGCATTTTGACGAACAGCCCGACACGGCCCTGGATATTGGCCAGGTGCTGGCGGCCCCCGCAGACGACGTTCACCTGTATGTGTGCGGCCCGGGCGGGTTCATGCAGCATGTGCTCGACAGTGCCCGTGCGCTGGGCTGGCAGGACAGTTGTCTGCATCGCGAATACTTCTCGGCGGCGCCGGTGGACAGCCGCCTCGATGGGCGGTTTTCGGTGCAAATCGGCAGCTCTGGCAAGGTCTTTGAGATACCGGTCGACCAGAGTGTGGTGCAGGTGCTGGAGAGCCACGGCATCACGATTGCCGTGTCGTGTGAACAGGGGGTGTGCGGCACCTGCCTGACTCGCGTGCTGGACGGCGTACCAGAGCACCGTGACCTGTTCCTCACCGAGCAGGAACAGGCGCTCAATGACCAGTTCACGCCGTGCTGCTCGCGCTCGAAAACCCCAATGCTGGTGCTCGATCTCTGAGGCGTGTCACGAGGCGGGCAAAATCACCTTCATGCGCGCGTCGGCGGTGGCTGAGCTGAAGGTGTCAGCATAGCGCAACGTCGCATTGGCGTGTTCGCGCATCAGCGCTTCGGCCCGTGCGCCCTGGCGATTGACCAGGGCGTCGAACACCGAGTGGTGTTGCATGTGCGCATAGTTGAAGCGGCGGTATTCGCGGACCATGTCCTCGCGGTCCACCGCCAGTGCCGTCACCGAGGCGAATGGAAGGTGGTCATTGCGTGCCAGGGCATCGGCAATCGCCGGGTTATGGCTGCCTTCAACGATGACCTGGTGAAAGCGCATGTTCAGGTCGTGATAGACCTCAAGGTCGTCCTCGGTGACATACCCCTTGTCGAACAGTTGATCGCCTTCGACCAGACAGCGCTCAAGCGCCCTGCGCGCGTCATCGGACAAACCGCGCTCGGCGGCTTGACGCGCCGCCAGGCCTTCAAGCACACCGCGCACTTCGACCGCGCCGGCAATATCGCTGGGGCTGACCGACCGCACCTGATAGCCACGCCCGCCGAACGGCACCAGCAAGCCTTCCTGCTCAAGGGTACGGAATGCCATGCGCACGGGCATGCGCGAAACGCCGAAGCGCTGCGCCGTGGGAATTTCCATCAGGCGCTCACCCGCCGCCAACTCTCCGCTGGCAATCATCTTGCGCAGTGCAATCAGCACCAATTGGCCGGGCTTGCTCATCCAGGCAACTTCCAGAAAACGTGGGTCGCCCCATAGTATCGCAAGTCGTCGGATCGCAAGTCGTCGTGCTGCAAGTCAGTGCAATCAGACGAACGCCAGCGCCGCGCGTGCCCCCTCGATTGCACCCAGGTGCTGGGCCAGCCGCGACGGCAGGTAATCGAAAAAGAACCCGGCGCTTTGCAGCTTGGCGTTACGCAACGGATCGCTTTCGGGTAATGCCCTGGAGACCCGCGCAGCCCGTGCCCAGGCAAAGGCCAACAGCGCTACGCCACACAACTGGAGGAAGTCCGGCGCGGCCCGATACGGGTATTCGCGGTCTTCGCCAGACCGCTCGCGTATGGCGCTCACCGCACCGGCCAAGGCATCGCAGAGGCTGTCCAACGCGTCGGCAAACCCTGCGCACTCAGCATGCTTCCGGCCCTGCCCGGCTTCAGCGCGCAGCTCGGCCAGCAACAAGCCAAACGCCTGGCCCTCATCGCCCAGCACTTTGCGCAGCAACAGGTCATTGGCCTGGATCTCATTGCTGCCCTCATAAATCATCGCGATGCGACTGTCACGCAGGGTTTGCTCGATACCGAACTCGGTGACATAACCGTAGCCGCCGAAGACCTGCAACGCGTTGCTGGCCTGGCGAAACCCCTGTTCGGTAAAAAACGCCTTGATGATCGGGGTCAGCAACGACGCCAACGCGGCCGCCGCCGGGTCCGGCCCCTGCTCAGCCTGATCGAGCAAGTGCGCGGCCCAGTAACCGATGGCGCGCAGGCCCTCGCTGGTGGTGCGCAGTTCGAGCAAAACGCGGCGCATGGCCGGGTGATAACGGATGGGGTCAGCGGCTTGCGCCGCCACTGTCGCGGGCCGTGACGGTGCGCGCATTTGCACGCGTTCAGCGGCGTACTGCCGGGCGTTCTGCCAAGCCGCGTCGACATGCCCCAAGCCTTGCAGGCCGACATGCAGGCGTGCCGAATTCATCATCACGAACATCGCTGCCAGGCCGCGATGCGGGTCGCCGATCAACCAGCCTTGGGCGGCGTCGAACACCAGCGAGCAGGTGGCACTGCCCTGAATGCCCATCTTGTGCTCGATGCCCTCACAGCGCACGCCATTGGCCCGGCCATCGTCCAGACGCTTGGGCACCAGGAACAACGAAATACCGCGACTGCCGGGCGGCGCATCGGGCAGGCGCGCCAACACTAGGTGCAGGATATTGGCGGTGAAGTCGTGCTCACCGCCGGAAATAAACAGTTTGCTGCCGCTCAAGCGATAGCTGCCATCCCCCTGGGGTTCGGCGCGACAACGCAGCAAGCCGACGTCGCTGCCGGCCTGCGGCTCGGTCAGGCACATGGTCGGCAAGCTATGGCCGCTGATGATCTCGGGCAGATAACGCGCCTGTAACCACGGCGCCGCATGGGTCTTGAGGCACAGGTAGGCGCCGTGGGCAATGCCGGTGTACATGGCCCAGGCGTGGTTACTGGCATAGAGCATCTCTTGCACGGCGGCGTCGAGCACCTGCGGCAAGCCCTGCCCGCCCAGCGCCTCAGCACAGGCCAGCGCCGGCCAGCCGCCGTCGACATAGGCTTGATACGCCTGGGCAAAACCGTCCGGGGTGCTCACCTGGCCCGTCTGCCAGCGGCAGCCCTGACGATCACCCAGGGCGTTCAAAGGCGCCAGCACGCCCTGGCTGAAGCGCGCGGCCTCCTCCAGCACTTGCAGCGCCAGCGGCAGGTCCAACGCCTCGAACGCCGGGTTGCGGCGCCACGCATCAGGCGCCTGCAGCCAATGCTCGAGCACAAATTGCATATCGCGCAAGGGCGCCTCATAGCTGGGCATCGGCAGACCTCATTGTGTGTGTTCCGCACGCAGCAGCGTGGGGTCTTCACCGCGATACAGCGCTTCGACTTTCGCCGCACGCCACTGCAATACCGCACGCTGGTTGATCGAACCCTTGTCGGTAATTTCACCGCGGTCGATGGACGCCGGCTCGTCGAGCAGCGCAATCCACTCCAGGCGACTGGCATTGCCGGTGGCCTCGCGATTGAGTCGCTGCAACCAGTCGGCGAACCACTGGCGCACCGGCGCACTGGCCAACACTTCAGTGTCGCTGGCCTCGGCGCTCAGGCCCGCCAGCCTGCGACATTCGTAGAGCCTGGCGAACACCAGGGCACCCAGGCACTCACGGTCCGGTGCGGCAATCACCACATCCTGCACATAGGGCGAGCCTTCAAGCACGGCGCGATTGCGCAGCGGGCCGACGCTGACAAATACCCCGGAAGACAGCTTGAAGTCTTCGGCGATCCGCCCATCGAACATCAACCCCCATTGCGGTTGCTGGGGGTCAGCGAGCTTGAGCGCATCCCCGGAACAGTAATAACCCTGCTCATCGAACGCCTCGGCGGTTTGCTCCGGCGCCCGCCAGTACCCGGGCATGATGTGCGGCCCGCGAAAGCGCCCTTCGAACTTACCGTCCACCGGTACCAGCCGCACCTCGCAACCCGGCGCGGGCAAGCCGATGTAACCGGCCATCGACAACGGACCGGTGGTGAAGGTGCAGGATGGCGCGGCTTCGGTCATGCCCAGCCCCGCCATCATGCGGATGCGCTCGCCGCAGTGCCGCTCGGCCACCCGGTCAAGCCGATCCCAGACACTTTGCGACAGGCCGGCGGCAGCGAAGAAGAACAGCTTCATGCGGGCAAAAAAGCACTCGCGCAACTCGGCGTCCTGTTCCAGCGCATTGACCAGTTCTTCCCAGCCCTTGGGCACCGTCAGGTACGCCGTGGGTGAGATCTCCTTGAGGTTGCGCAGGGTCTGGGCGAAGCCTTGGGCCGTGGGTTTGCCGTCGTCCAGGTAAAAGGTGCCGCCGTTGTAAAGCACGATGCCCACGTTGTGGCTGCCGCCAAAGGTGTGGTTCCACGGCAGCCAGTCCACCAGCACCGGCGGCTCCTCGCCAAACACCGGAAACGTCTGCAACAGCATTTGCTGATTGGCGCACAGCATGCGTTGGGTGGTGATCACCGCCTTGGGCAACTTGGTCGAGCCCGAGGTGAAGAGGAATTTGGCGATGGTGTCGGGGCCGGTGGCGTTGAACGCCGCCTCGGCCTCGGCACCGCCGGGTGTCTGCAGCAGGTGCGTAAAGCTGACGTGGGTACGCCCCGGCACCTCGCCGCGCACACTGATCAGCGGTGTGTCGGCCGGCACTACCGCATCGATCGCACGCCGATACGCCGGCGCATCGCTGACAAACAGCAGCCCCGGTTGCAGCAGGTCGCATACATGCCGCAGCTTGGCGAAATCCTGGGACAACAATGAGTACGCCGGCGAAATCGGGCAGTAGGGAATGCCGGCGTACATCGCGCCGAGGGCCATCTGCAAATGTTCGATATCGTTGCCTGACAGCAGCGCCAGGGGCTTGTGCGCCGACAGCCCGAAACCCAGCAGGCTTTGGGCGATGGCTCGCACGCTGTCGAGCATCTGCGCGTAGCTGACTCGGCGCCATTCACCGTCGGCCTGGCGCGCGGCGATAAACGTCTGCTCAGGCCGTACCTCGGCCCAATGCACCAGACGATCCAGCAAGCGCCTCGGCAGCTCGGCCAATGGCTCCAGGGAACGCATATGCAGCACGCCCTGTTCTTCAGTGACCTCGACCGGCGCATGGCCGATGGACACCGCGCGGTACTGCGGCGGGTGCGGCTCGGACTGAGGTTGCGGTCTGAATTCGGAACTCACAAGAATGCCCTCCATCAAGGCGGGTCAAACGCCCGCCTTTATTGTTATGTCGCGCAACGGACTCAGATCGGGTAGTGCCGTGGCCCGTTCTGCAACGTCACCCAGCGCAATTGCGTGAAGTGTTCGATGGAGGCTTTGCCGCCAAAGCTGCCATAACCGCTGGACTTGACGCCACCAAACGGCATCTGCGCCTCGTCATGCACCGTCGGGCCATTGATATGGCAAATGCCCGATTCCACCCGTTGCGCAAGCGCCAGGGCACGTCCGGTGTCGCGGCTGAAGATCGCCGCCGACAAACCGAACTCGGAATCGTTGGCCAGGCGCAGCAGCGCTTCGTCACCGTCAGCGCGCAGCAACACCGCCACCGGGCCAAAGGACTCTTCGCGGTAGAGCCGCATGTGTTCGGTGACACCCTCGATCAGGGTCGGCTGCAGGATGCTGCCGTCCAATTGCCCGCCGGCCACCAGGCGTGCGCCCTGGCTCAGGGCATCGTCGATCAGCGCCTTGATGCGCGTGCCGGCGCCGGTATCCACCAGCGAACCCAGCACCGAATCCGGCGCGGCAGGGTCACCGGCGCGCAGGGTTTCGAGTTTGGCCGCCAGCTTGGCGGTAAAGGCATCGGCGACCTTGGCATCGACAATCAGGCGTTCGGTGGACATGCAGATCTGCCCCTGATTGAAATACGCGCCGAAGGCCGCGGCCGCTACGGCAGCGTCCAGGTCGGCGTCATCGAGCACCAGCAACGGTGCCTTGCCGCCCAGTTCCAGCAGCGCCGGCTTGAGATGGCGAGCGCAGAGTTCGCCGACAATCCGCCCGACATGGGTCGAGCCGGTGAAATTGACTCGCCGCACCGCCGGGTTGGCGATCAGCCGCTCGACAATCGCGGCCGCATCCGCCGGCGCATTGCTGATGACATTGACCACGCCATCGCCCAGGCCGGCGTCCTGCAACACCTGGCCGATCAACCGGTGTACCGCCGGGCTTAACTCAGAAGCCTTGAGTACCACGGTGTTGCCGCACGCCAGCGGCATGGCAATGGCGCGAGTGGCGAGAATAACCGGAGCATTCCAGGGCGCGATGCCCAGCACCACGCCGCACGGTTGGCGCAGGGCCATGGCAAAGCTGCCAGGCACATCGGAGGGGATGACATCGCCGGTGATCTGGGTGGTCACCGACGCGGCTTCGCGCAGGATGTTGGCCGCCAGGCGCACGTTAAAGCCATACCAGTTGGGCATGGCGCCGGTCTCACCGGCCGCGGCGATAAATTCAGCGCTACGCGCCTGCAATTGCTCGGCGGCCTTGAGCAGGCGGGTGCGACGCTCGTTGGGCGCCAGCGCAGCCCAGACGGGAAACGCGGCCTGGGCCGCCGCCACGGCGGCGTCGGCATCTTCCAGGGTGGCGGCGGCCACCCGCGAAACCACGGCACCGGTCACTGGGTTGCAACGCTCGAAGGTTCGACCGTCGCGGGCGGGGCACGACTGGCCGCCAATCAATAGGGGCACGTCCAGCATGGTGATTCCTCTTTATTATCTTTATCGGGAATACGTTCAAGCAGGGTGACGGCAATGCGGCCCGCAGGCCGCACACCTCAGCGTTTATACGCCTGCAGGCCCGGCTTGATGCTCTTGTCGTCGAGGAATTGCTTCATGCCCTGCTCGCGTCCGCCTTCGGTGTCGAGCAAGCGTGACTGATCGAGCTTGGCGTACAGGTAATCTTCGTTCTGCTCCCAGGTCAGTTCGCGGCAACGCTTGAAACCATGCTTGGCCGCGCGCAGCACCACCGGGTTTTTCTCCAACAGGTTGCGCGCCAGCTCAATGGTGACTTCGCGCAGTTGCGCCAACGGTACGCTCTCGTTGACCAGGCCCATTTCAGCGGCCTTCTTCCCGCCGAAGGTCTTGCCGGTCATGATGTAGTACAGCGATTGACGATGGCCCACGGTGTCGGCCATGGCCTTGCTGACCAGGTTGCCCGGTGGGATGCCCCAGTTGATTTCCGAGAGACCGAAGGTCGCTTCATCGGCGCAGATCGCCAGATCGCAGGCCACCAGCGGGCTGAAACCACCGCCGAAGCACCAGCCGTTGACCATGGCGATGGTCGGTTTGGCGTACATGCGCAGCAACTTCCATTGCCATTGCGAGGCTTCACGGCGGATTTTTTCCTGGAGGATTTCCGGGCCGGCATCCACTTCGCGAAAGTATTCCTTGAGGTCCATGCCTGCGGTCCAGGCTTCACCGGCGCCCGTCAGTACCAGCACACCGGCGGCCGGGTCCTGCTCCAGGGTTTCCAGCACGTCGATCATTTCCCGGTTGAGGGTCGGGCTCATCGCGTTGCGTTTTTCCGGGCGATTGAGAATGACCCAGGCGATGCCTTGCTCGATCTCAACCTTGACAGTGGTCCAACGGCCTTCGTAATTGCTCATGGCGGTATGCTCTTGTTCTGGTGTGAAGATGGATTCGAAATTAAACCGCAAATATGGTTATGTCAATTAACTATTAATTTTAATAACCAATATTTCTCAAGGTGTGACCAGCGTTTTTTCCTACGACTTGAAAAGCTGTCGTAGCCAGGGCGCGTCAACCCCGGCAAACTAGATAGCCTTCTTAACCTCCACTTCCTGAGGATTGCACTGCCAATGGCCAAGCCCTCCACCCTCGCCGCCGCCCGCCAGGCCCCGCCCGACAACGACGAGGCACGGCCGCCGCTGGATTCAGCGCTGGACGATCTGATCGGTTATGCCATGCGCCGCGCCCAGCTCAAGCTGTTCCAGAACCTGATCGGCCGGCTGTCCGAGCATGACCTGCGCCCCGCCCAGTTCTCGGCCCTGGCGATCATCGAGCAGAACCCCGGGCTGATGCAGGCCGACCTGGCACGCGCCCTGGCCATCGAACCACCGCAGGTGGTGCCCTTGCTGAACAAATTGGAAAGCCGCGCCCTGGCCGTGCGCGTGCGCTGCAAACCGGACAAGCGCTCCTATGGGATTTTCTTGAGCAAGCCTGGCGAAGTCTTGCTCAAGGAACTCAAGGACATCGCCGCCCAGAGCGACCTGGACGCCACCGCCGCCCTCGACGCCGAAGAGCGTGCAGAGCTGCTGCGCCTGCTCAAGAAGGTGTACCAGGACGGCTGACCTACCAGAGCGCCACGGTGTAGAGCACCAGGAAGCGTGTCTGGTTTTCATCGCGAAACGCGGCGCCACCGGGGAAGTCGTTGCGGTAGATCGACTTGCGCGCCATCAGCCCGACGTTCTTCAGCGGGCCACTCTGGATCACGTAGCCCAGTTCCATCTGGAACTCACGCTCCTTGCGGTCCTGGGCATTGAAGGCCGTCAATTCGATATTGTCGCCTCGCACATACCGCAGCCGGCTTTTCAGGCCCGGCAAGCCTGAGGCCGCAAAGTCATAGTCGTAGATCGCCTGCCAGGTGCGCTCCTTGGCGTTGAGAAAGTCCGAACTCATGGTCAGTTCGCTCATGCCCATCAGCTCGGTCCCCGAGATATAGGGCGTGGCCGTGTCGCCGCTGGAGTGCATGTAGCCCAGGCTGAAACGATGCCCGCCGAGGCGATAGCCGAACAGCGCCGAGAGGTTGCGGTTATCCACCTTACCGGCCTTGGCGCTGCCGTCTTCGCGGCTGAAAAAACTGCGCAGGTCGCTGGTCAGTACCCCGTCGCCCACTGGCAGGTTATGCAGCAACGCGAAGGTGTCCTGCTGATAGAGGTCCGCCACTTGCGCGTGATAAATGCGCAAGCTGAGGTCTTTATTGACCTGGTAATCGCCGCCCAGGTACGCCAGGTGCGAGGTGGTTGCGGTGGCGTTGAACCGGCGGTTGGGCGAGGCGATCGTCATGGCCTGATAGTCGGTGGAATCGCGCTTGTTGATACGGTCGATGTAGCCGGTATTCAGGGTCAGCCCGTCGATATCCTTGGAACTCAAGGTCGTGCCGCGAAAGGTCTGCGGCAGCAGGCGTGAGGGGCTGGCAAAAGCGAATGGCAGAAAGATCGACACGTCGCCGGCCTTGACCGTGGTTTGGGCAAACCGCAACTTGGCGGTCGGCGCCAGCCGCGAATATTCATCGGCGGCACGCTTGTCGCTGGCCGATACCGGCAATAACTCAGTGCCGCTGCGGTCTGGCGAAGAGTCGAGCTTGACCCCCATCAGCCCGCGCATATCCAGGCCAAAGCCCACGGTGCCTGGGGTGTATCCCGATTCCAGGTTGAGGATAAACGCCTGCGCCCATTCGCGGGCGGCGGTCTTGGCGCCGTCGTCCTTGTAGTCACGGTCCAGGTAGTAGTTGCGTAGCGTCAGGGTGGCATGACTGTCGTCGATAAACCCCGCCGCCCACGACGAGGTGGGCAGAACACTCAACAGCAGCAGCGCACTGATCAGGCGTGGCGTGCGGTTCGACACACGGCAGGCCGCCGCGACAGCGCCCGTGGGGAGTTTTTGCATGTTCGATGTCCATTTTTTGTTGTTGTTTTTGGGGTGACACGCGCTCGGCCAACCGGCTTCGCCAACAGAGAATGGAAACAGCTGGAGGCACTCGTCAACCGCGACTGACCGATAATCGAACGTTAATAAAACTATCTATTTTCATTTACCCCATGCGTCCCCAGCGCAAACGACTGAGATAGAGGGCTTGCTGGTCGATATTTGCGGCAGGTTCGCCGTCGTAGTTTTTTTAGTTATATTTGTTATCTTAATCGTCAGCAGCCGATCGGCTCGCACCACAACAAAAACAACAATGAGGTTTGCCCATGGACAGTCCATCGCGTCGTTCGACGCTGACTATCGCGTTGTGCTTTATCGTTGCGCTGATCGAGGGTTTCGATCTGCAGGCCGCCGGCACCGCTGCCGCCGGGTTGCGGCAAAGTTTTGCGCTGGACCCGAAAATGCTCGGCTGGGTCTTCAGCGTCGGCATCATTGGCTTGCTGCCGGGGGCGTTCTTCGGTGGCTGGGTCGCCGACCGCATCGGCCGCAAGAAAATCCTGGCCAGTGCCGTACTGCTGTTCGGGCTGTTTTCCCTGAGTACTGCGTTTGTCGAGAGCTATTGGAGCCTGTTGCTGGTGCGCTTTCTCACCGGCCTGGGCCTGGGCGCCGCGCTGCCCAACCTGATCGCGCTGTGTGCCGAGGCGGTCAGCGAAGGCAAGCGTGGCACTGCGATCAGCGTCATGTACTGCGGCGTGCCACTGGGCGGTGCACTCGCCGCCGTGGTCGCGATGTTTTCCAGTGAACACTGGCAAACCACTTTTATCATTGGCGGCCTGGCGCCCTTGCTGGCCGTGCCGCTGATGATCTGGCTGCTGCCTGAATCCAATGCCTTTCGCCAACAGTCCGGGCAAGGCCACAGCCTGCGCCCCTCCACCGGCGAGGCACTGTTCGGCGAAGGGCGCGCACGCACGACCCTGGCGTTATGGCTCAGTTACTTCTTCACCCTGACCGTGATGTACATGCTGCTCAACTGGCTGCCTTCGTTGCTGATGGAACAGGGCTTCAGCAAACCCCAGGCGGGCTTGGTGCAGATGCTCTTCAATATCGGCGGCGCCCTCGGCTCGCTGCTGGGCGGGGTGCTGCTGGACCGCTGCAACGCGCTGAAAGTGGTGCTGTGCGTGTACACCGGGTTGCTCGCCGCACTGGCCGGGGTCGGCCTGTCGGTGGGGATTGTGCCCATGGCCATTGCCGGCTTTGCCGCCGGGTTGTTCGTGATGGCCGCCCAATTGGTGCTGTATGCCAGCGCCCCACCCGCCTACCCCACCGCCGTGCGTGCGACCGGCGTGGGGGCGGCCGTGGCTATCGGCCGGCTGGGCTCGGTGGCCGGGCCGCTGGCGGCCGGGCAACTCCTCGCGGCAGGCGCCGGCACTCCCGGCGTGCTGTTGGCGACGTCCCCCGGCGTGGTGATCGCCGCACTCACCATCATCAGCGTGATGCTACGTGCGGCGCCACCGGGCCTGCCTGGCACCCCCGCCGCTAAAACCGGTGCAGCCAGTTAAACACCAGCTTGTTGCCCTGGGTGCGGTTTTGCGCCTGTTGCTCGAAGTACGCGTTCACCGACAGGATATTTTCCTTGTTGAACGCGTACATCATGCCCGGGCCGATGGCCCAGACCTTTTCTCGACGCCCACTCACCGCATGCCCATCCACCTCGGTGTCGGTGATCTGCTTCAACCAGTAGCCATTCAAGCCCAGGCTCAATTGCGCGTCGATAGCGTACTGCAGCGTCAGGTTGGCATGCAGTGCCTGCCCGGCCTGGGTGCTGGAGGCATCTCCAAAGCCTGCCTGCGGCTGATCATTCTTGCCATTCCACAGGTACATGAAACGCCCACTCGCCGACCACTTGGGGCTGAACCAGTATGTCGCCGCGTAGTAGGGGTTGAATGACCAGAAATGGCTGCCGGGGTTGATCGAGCGATTGCGGTCGTAAGCGCCCACCGGCACCGTCACATCCGCCTCGACCCGCTGGGTCAACCACGGGCTGCCATCGGCTCGGGTCACTGTCGGCAGTTGCAGGAACGCGCCCAGCGTGACATCGCCAAACCCGGCCCGGGAACTGAGTGCCGCGTTGTTCAAGCCATCCTCCACCGACACATGGGCCAGGGAGGTATTGATCAGGGTAAATCCTGGCATCGCGCCATTGGCCAGGGGCTGGCCGACGTAGATGATCTGCGTGGTGGGCGCCACCACTTCCAGGTCCTGCCGGGGCAACGCGAGCTTGTTGCCATGGGCATCATTGAAGCGGCTCGCACGCGAGTACGTGAGGTATTCCTCCAGGTACCAACCGGGTCCGGCAGGCGCGGGTGAGCCGTCATAGAAGCTGGTGGTCCCAAGGTTCAGGCCGGGTAAGTCGTAAGCATGAGCGGTCGCTGACAACGCGACCCATGTCACGGCCGCAACCGGCCGCAAGATAGGCTTGAGCATCTTGTATGTCCTGTATTTTTGTTGTTGTTCAAGACCCCCGGCACGGCGCTGCCGCACCGGGGTGCAACGCTGTGGCAATGCCTACAGGTAAGTGGCGGCCAACCCGCCATCCACCGGCAGATTGACCCCGTTGACCCAACGCGCCGCGTCCGAGCAAAGGAACGCGATCACTGAGGCCACCTCATCAGCCAAGGCCGGGCGGGTCATGCGCTGGCTGTCCTCGGCCACCCGCTCTGGCCCGAGCATGCTGACGAAATCCCCCAGAATCGGGGTGAACACCGGCCCTGGCGCGACACAGTTGATACGCACCGCGTGATCGCGAAACCAGGCTTGGGATTGCTGTGCGCTCCAGACGATCAGCGCTTCCTTGAAGTACTGATAGCAGCTGCCCTGCTCCACCGGATTGGCCGCCAGCCACTGCTGCCCGGCCCTGAAGCTCTCAGTCGCGGCCAGCGCTTTGTGCAGCGCCAGGCGCTGCGGCCACTGCGCGCCGAGCACCGAGGCGACGTTGACGATGCTGCCGCCCGCCGGCATGCGTGACAGCAGCGCTTGGGTGAGATGGCGCAACCCCAGGTAGTTGACCTCCGCCACCGTTTGCACCGGCGCCGTACCGGGCACACCGGCAATATTGCACAGCGCGTCAACCCGCGTCGGCAGGCGCGCCACCAGCGCGTCGATGCTCGCGGGATCACTCAGGTCGGCATGAAAAAATCCAGCCAGCGTCAATTGGGGTTCATGGCGATCGACGCCCAACACCGTGGCGCCCTGGAAGCGCGCCAATCGCGCCACTTCCGCTCCAATGCCCGACGCGACGCCGGTGACGATCAAGGTTTTGTTGTACAGGTGCATGTTCAAGCCCTCTTGTTGTTGTGTAGGCAGGTGCGAGCCAAGGCTCAGAAGGGATAGGCCGGCGGCGTGTTTTTCACGGTGACCCATTGCCATTGGCTGTATTCGTCCCAGTCAGCCGGCCCGCCAACGCTGCCGCCATTGCCCGACGCGCCGCGCCCACCGAAAGGGTTGATGCACTCATCCGCCACGGTCTGGTCGTTGATATGCAGCAGGCCGCAGTCCAGCCGCTCGCCGATGGCCATGGCGCGCCCCACCGAGGGCGAGAGGATGGCCGCCGAAAGCCCGTACTCGGTGCGGTTGGCCAGCTCGATGGCCTCCTCATCCGTGGCAAAGCTGACCACCGTCGCCACCGGGCCGAAAATTTCGTCTTCAAAGGCGCGCATACCCGGCCGTACGCCACTGAGCACCGTGGGTTGGTAAAACAGCTGGTCATAATCGCCGCCCGCCTCCAGCTTTGCGCCCGCCTGCAGGCTGTCGTTGACGATCTCGCGCACGCGCTGCAATTGGCGCAGGTTGATCAAGGGGCCGAGCGCTGCTTCACCGCGCGCAGCGTTGCCCACGGTCAGCGCACGGGCCTTGTCCACCAACTTGCGCGTCAGGCTGGCGGCGATGGACTCATGCACCAGCACCAACCCGGTCGCCATGCAGATTTGCCCCTGGTGCAGCCATGCTCCCCAGGCGGCGTTGCTGGCGGCCAGGTCGAGGTCGGCGTCTTCGAGAATGATCAACGGGTTCTTGCCGCCCAGTTCCAGCGCGACTTTTTTCAGGTGCCGGCCAGCCACCTCGGCGACTTTGCGCCCCGCTGCCGTGGAGCCGGTAAACGCGATCATCCGCACGTTGGGGTCGCGGCACAGCGCCTCACCTGCCGCTGCGGCGCCGGGCAACACGTGCAGCAAACCCTTGGGCAGGCCCGCTTCTTCGAACAGCCGGGCGATCAGGAAACCACCGCTGACCGGGGTCTGCGGATCGGGCTTGAGCACCACCGCATTGCCCGCCGCCAGGGCCGGTGCCACCGAACGCAGCGACAGCACCAAGGGAAAGTTGAACGGGGAAATCACCCCGACCACACCATGGGGCTGGCGCCGTGCATAGGACAAGCGCCCCGCCGCGCTGGGCAGTACCACGCCGTGGGGTTGGGACAGCAAGCCCGCCGCCTGATGCAGCAGCACGATCGCTTCGCGCACTTCGTGCTCGCCCTTGAACAGCGCGGCGCCGGTTTCCCGGGCGACATACAGCGCCAGTTCGGCGAATGACTGTCGGGCCACCTCAGCCGCCTTGCGAAACACCTCGGCGCGCTCCCGTGGGCCGAGCGCGGCCCATGCCGGCTGGGCCAGGGCCGCGCTGCGGCTGGCCACGGCGATGTCGGCCGGGCTGGCCATGGCGCAGTTCATCAGCGGTTCGCCGGTGGCAGGTTCGATCACGGGGATCACGGCTCCCGAAGCGGGCTCCCAATCGCCGTTGAACAGGCATTCGGACTCGATGGCCCGTTGTAACAGGTGGGTGGTTTCAGACACTGACATGGCAACTCCCGGTTCTTGTAATTGTCATCGCCTGCACGGGTGCAGACGCCGCATCAAGCCTTGAGCAAAGGCTGTGCCGCTTGCACGAGACCCCGCTGACATAAACCGTCGAAGGCTCTGGATCGGGGCCTTTCACGCGCCGCGTTGCGGTGCTCCATCGCTCAACTGCAAAAACCACCACCGCGCCACTTGTTCAATTGATAAGGTTATGTTTAATAACTATCTGAGCAGTGACTCATATCGATCACTCGCCTTGCAGGGGCATAACAATGACTAATCCCCAAAGCGCGCAGCCCGACGACCGAGCGAGCGCCGCGCACTATCATCCGCGCGGCGACAGCCGCCAACTCAGCGACAGCAGTTCACCCACGCCTGCGGAACTGACCGACTGCCTGTTTTTCTCTCCCGAAGACGGGCGGATCTGGCTCAACGACCAACGCATGTTGCTGCTGCACAGCTCCGCCTTCGGCGCCCTGCGTGGGGAAGTCATCGAGCGCCTGGGGCTGGAGCAGGCGCGCGGCCTGTTTACCCGCACCGGTTATGCCTGCGGCGCGCGCGATGCGCGCCTGATACGCGAGCGCTGGCCACAGGCCGATGCCGCCGCCGTGTTCCGGGCCGGGACGCACTTGCACACCCTGGAGGGCATGACCAAGGTCGAACCCCTGTACTTCAAGTTCGACGCCGACTCGGGGTTCTATGAAGGCGAGTTTCTCTGGCACCACTCCTGCGAGGCCGACGAGCATGTGCGCGCCTACGGTGTCGGCCAGGATCCGGTGTGCTGGACGGAGACCGGGTATGCCACGGGCTTCGTCAGTGGCCTGTTCGGGCAACTGGTGATTTTCCGTGAAGTCGAGTGCCGTGGCATGGGCCACCGCAGTTGCAGGGTGCTCGGCAAGACGGTCGAGCAATGGGGCGACGCCGAGCAGGACCTGCGCTACCTGAATGTGTCCCAGGCCGTCACCAGCCCCGCCGCCACCCCGCTGCGCCATAGTCCGGCAGGCAGCCCTGCCGGGGTCAGCCAGGCACAACCGCTGGTGGGTGCCAGTGCAGCGTTCAACGCCGCGATGCAAGCCTTGCAACGCGTCGCGCTGACCCCCGCCACGGTGCTGATCAGCGGTGAGTCCGGCGTCGGCAAGGAGATGTTCGCACGCCAGCTGCACCAACTCAGCGGCCGCCGTGACAGCCCATTCGTCGCGCTCAATTGCGCGGCCATCCCCGACAACCTGATCGAAGCCGAACTCTTCGGGGTCGAGCGTGGCGCCTACACCGGCGCCACCCACTCGCGTCCCGGGCGTTTCGAACGGGCCCAGGGCGGCACCCTGTTCCTGGATGAAATCACCAGCCTCAGCCTGGCGGGGCAAAGCAAACTGCTGCGGGCGTTGCAGGAGCGCGAGATCGAACGGGTCGGCGGCGTGCGCGGCATCACGGTGGACGTGCGGGTGGTGGCCGCGACCAATATCGACTTGCGCAAGGCGGTCGCCGACGGCTCGTTTCGTGAAGACCTGTTCTACCGCCTGAATGTCTACCCCATCGCCCTGCCGCCGCTGCGTGAGCGCCGGGATGACATCCCGCTGTTGATCAATGCGTTCCTGACGCGCTTCTGCCAGGAATACGCGCGTACACCCGCCGGCCTGACCATGCGCGCGCTGAAGGTGCTGCTGCGCTACGATTTCGCGGGCAATGTGCGTGAGCTGCAAAACCTGATCGAGCGCGGCCTGATCGCCAGTGACGAGGGCCAAGCGATTGATCTGGTGCATCTGTTTCGCAACGAACCGCTGCCGGCGGATGCCTATGGCCTGGACCACCACGGCAGCCTGTCAAACACCGCGCCGGTCAGCCCCCCTGTGCTGCTGGACACCCTGGGCCAACTCGACCAGGGGTTTTCCATCGAAGGGCTCGAAGCACGCCTGATCCGAGAGGCGCTGCAACAGAACGCCGGCAACCTGGCCGCGGCGGCCAGACGCGTTGGGCTCAGCCGTGCCCAATTTGCCTATCGGTTGAAGAAACATCAGCGGCAAACCCCGTGAGCGCGCAGACCGACCTCAGAATTATCGAGCTGCTCCAGCTCCACCCATTAAAAAAAGCAGCCCTTTGGCACCGATAACATCGTTTCTCGGGGACGCCGCCAATCCCTATATTGGCTCGCACTATCTGTGTGAATGACTCAACGTTCACCCCTCAGTGCGAGTATCTCAATGAACAAAAAACCTGACAGCACAGGACTTGATAATGCGGGTGCCGGGACCCGGGCAGTCTGGGGCGGGGAGCAAGTCAGGCACCCCTACAACGCTACCCAAACCCCGATCGTGGCCAGCGCCGCGTATGGCTACGACGACATCGATGTCTGGTATGACGTGGCATTGGGCAAAGCCCAGGGCTTCATATACAGCCGCATGAGCAACCCGACGGTCGAGACCCTCGAAGCCAAGATCGGCGAGTTGGAAATGGCCGAATCCGCCGTTGCCTTCAGCAGCGGCATGGCTGCGATCAGCAGCGTGCTTTACACCTTCCTGGCTCATGGCGACCGCGTGGTCTCCACCAAGGACAGCTATGGCGGCACCAACAAGATTTTCGAAGAGTTCCTGCCGCGCATGGGCGTGGCGGTCACGCTGTGCGAGACGTTCGATCATGAGCAGATCGAGCGCGAAATCGCCAAAGGCTGTCAGGTGGTGTACCTGGAAACGCCCACCAACCCGACCCTGAAAATCGTCGATATCCAACGGCTGGTCGCGGCGGCCAGACGCGTCGGCGCCTTGGTCGTGGCCGACAACACCTTCGCCACGCCACTGAATCAGAGCCCGCTGGCGCTGGGGGTGGACGTGGTTATTCACAGCGCCACCAAGTTCCTAAGCGGTCACGGTGATGTGCTGGGCGGCCTGGTCTGCGGCCAGGAATCGTTGATGGCCAAGGTTCGGCATTACCGCGAAATCAACGGTGCGTCACTCGACCCGTTCTCGGCCTACCTGATCATTCGCGGCATGAAAACCCTGGTACTGCGCATGCGCCAACAGCAGCGCAGCGCTCGTGCCCTGGCGGAATTCTTGTGCACCGAACCCTTGGTGTCATCCGTCAATTATCCCGGCCTGCCCGGGCACCCGAACCACGCAGTGGCCTGCGCGCAAATGGCTGGCTTCGGCGCCATCGTCAGTTTTGTACTGGTCGGCGGCATGGACACGGTCAAGCTGCTATTGCCACGCCTGCGCTTCGCGCATTGCGCCGGCAACCTCGGTGCGGTGGAAACCATTTACGGCCCGGCCCGCACCACCAGTCATGTGGAAAACACGCTGGAGGAACGGCTGGCCCTGGGGATTTCGGAAGGGTTGGTGCGGGTCTCGGTCGGTATCGAGGACACCGATGATCTGCTGGATGATTTGAAGCAGGCGTTCGCCTTTGTGCGCGGCCTGCGTGAGAAAAACAGCCCACAGAGCAACTGCGCCGAAGTCGCGAACTGACGTTTCAAACCTCACGACAGGGCCGTCTGTGAGGCGTTTCATGAAGAGGAATAATAATAAGACTTAGCGGCAACGTTCCGACCTGCCCTAACAACTTTCATGAGAACAACCATGTCCACAAAAGAAGAAAAACTCAACACGCGTGCCGGCTTCAAACAGGAAATGCAGACCCGCCATATCGTCATGCTCGCACTCGGTGGCGTGATCGGCACCGGGCTGTTCCTGACCTCTGGATATACCGTCAACCAGGCAGGTCCTCTCGGCGCGGTCATCGCCTACGTCATTGGCGCGCTCATGGTCTACATGGTGATGATGTGCCTGGGCGAATTGGCGGTGCAGATGCCTGAAACCGGCTCGTTCAGCAGTTACTCAACGCGGTTTCTCGGCCCGGGCACCGGCTATACCGTGGCATGGCTGTATTGGCTGACATGGACCGTGGCCATCGGTTCGGAATTCACCGCTGCCGGTATCCTGATGACGCGCTGGTTCCCCGACACGCCGGTATGGATCTGGAGTGCGCTGTTCGCCGGCGCGGTGTTTTTCACCAACGTGGTGTCGGTGCGTTTGTTTGCCGAAACCGAGTTCTGGTTGTCGCTGATCAAAGTCGTGACGGTGGTGGTGTTTCTTGTGATCGGCGGCGGCGCCATTCTCGGCCTGCTCAATATCGATCAGGCCCACAGCATCGGCCTGGGTAACTTCACCCGCGAGGGCCTGTTCCCGACCGGTTTCATGTCGATTGCCATGACCTTGCTGGCCGTGTCGTTCGCCTTCTCGGGCACCGAGCTGATCGGTATCGCCGCCGGTGAAACCAAAGACCCCCAACGCAATGTGCCACGGGCCATCCGCACCACCGTGCTGCGCCTGGCGATCTTTTTCGTCGGCACGATTTCCGTCCTGGCAACCCTGCTGCCCCGCGAACAGGCCGGTTTGGTGGAAAGCCCCTTCGTGACCGTATTCACCTATATCGGCATCCCCTACTCCGCCGACATCATGAACTTTGTGATCATCACTGCGCTGTTGTCGGCCGCCAACTCCGGGCTGTACGCCGCCTCGCGGATGCTCTGGACCTTGAGCGACCAGGGCCATCTGCCCAAGCAGTTCTC
This sequence comes from Pseudomonas sp. R11F, assembly GCF_050312575.1. NCBI lineage: Bacteria > Pseudomonadati > Pseudomonadota > Gammaproteobacteria > Pseudomonadales > Pseudomonadaceae > Pseudomonas > Pseudomonas sp. R11F. The sequence continues at coordinate 76,135 of NZ_JBNPJU010000068.1, forward strand.
CCAGCTGACCCGCATGGGCACGCCCTTGAATGCGATTGTGTTGAGCATGGTCGGTGGCGGCGCCTCCCTGCTCAGCAGCGTGTTCGCAGCCGACACCGTGTACCTGGCGCTGGTTTCCATCTCCGGGTTGGCGGTTGTGGTGGTGTGGATGAGCATTGCCGCGAGCCAGATCGCCTTTCGCCGCCAGTATGTGGCCAACGGCGGCGATGTGCGCGACCTCAAGTTCCGTGTGCGCGGTTACCCCTGGGTTCCGCTGGGCGCGTTGGTGTGCTGCGCGCTGGCGTGTGTGGGCATCGCGTTCGACCCCGAGCAGCGGGTCGCGCTGTACTTCGGCGTGCCCTTCATCGCCTGGTGCTACTTCGTGTATTACATTACCCGCAATAGCCGCGAGCGACGCCTGTCGCTCGCCTCCACGGTTCGACCGTCCGATGCGTTCTAGGCACGCTCGACGGTGTGGTCCAGCGTGCTCGGCACAGCGTCGATAAGGGACAGATCATGAAGCAAAAGCCACTCCCGCCGTTGAATTGGCTGCGGGCCTTCGAGGTGTCCGCTCGATGCCTGAACTTCACTCACGCCGCTGACGAACTGTGCTTGACCCAGGGTGCCGTCAGCCAGCAGATCCGGCAGTTGGAAAGCCATCTGGGGGTGGCGCTGTTCAAGCGGTTACCACGTGGCCTGGGCCTGACCGAAGAAGGCCAGGCCTACCTGCCGGTGGTACAGGATGCGATCACCCGCCTGGCCGTCGGCACCAATGAGATTTTTGGCCAGCACAAACGCCGGCCAATCAAAGTGCGCGGCAGCCTGGCGTTTTTCGTGCACTGGCTGGCGCCCAAACTGGTGGGTTTTCGTCAGGCCCATCCGCAGGTGGATATCCGCTACATCAGCAATATCTGGGTCAAGGAGCTGGATGGCGAGGACGACATGGAGATTCGCTGGGGCCATGGTCAATGGCCCGGCCTGGTTTCGCAGCGCCTGACCTGGGACACCTTGTTTCCAGTGTGCTCGCCCGCCCTGACCGCACGTTCACCACTGAATGCGGCCGAGGACGTGGCCCAGCACACACTGCTGCATGTGCTGGGCTACGAAGAAGGTTGGGGCTACTGGTTGAAGATGGTCGGCGCGGACGCCGTCGATTCGTCGTGCGGCCTGCAGTTCGACACGCTGATCTCGACCTTGCGCATGGCGGAGCTGGGGCAAGGGATCGCCCTGGCACGCTCCTCGATGGTCGACGAAATGCTTGAGGACGGGCGCCTGGTCGCACCCTTCGACCAGCGTATCGAAGCCAGCGAATCGTTTTATCTGGTACGCGGTTCAGGCGCCGACGAGCATCCCGACGCCGTGATGTTTTCCACCTGGCTGGTCGAGCAGGCACACCGATACAAATAGTGGCCGGAGCCCAAGCATGCACTATGTGAGTACCCGAAATGCCGCCGTACGGGTCGACTTCGAAAGGGTCGTATTGTCCGGTATTGCCGACGACGGCGGGCTGTTCGTCCCCCTGGACCTGCCGCAATTCGAAACCCAGGACATCGCGAACTGGTCAACCTTGCCCTATGACGAATTGGCGTATCGGATCTTGCGTCCGTTCATTGGGGACGCCATTCCCGAGCCGGATCTCAAGCGCCTGCTCAAAGACGCCAGCCGCCGTTTCCAGCACCGGGCCGTCGCGCCTTTGCATCAGGTCGACCGCAATGAATGGGTATTGGAGCTGTTCCACGGCCCGACCCGCTCCTCGAAGGATTTTGCCGCGCAATTGCAGGCGCAATTGGTGCAGTACTTTCTGCAACGCCGCGCCCGACGTGCAGTGATGCTCGGCGCCACCAACGGCGATACCGGCCTGGCGGCGATCGAGGCGTTCAACGATTGTGACGAGGCCCATCTGGTAGTGCTTTACCCGGAGCGAGGGGTGCCGCCGCATCAGTTGCACGCACTGTGGGCGGCGGCACGGCCCGATGTGCATCTGTTTGCGGTCGACGGCAGCTTCGACGAGTGCCAGGGCATTGTGAGCCGGCTGTTCAGACAGTGGCCGTGCCCCCAGTACGAGGCGATCAGTTTCAACTCCAGCAACTGGGTCAATGTGCTGGCGCAACTGGTGATGTATTTCCACGCGGTGCTGCAATTGGGCGGCGGTCAGCGGCCGATCGGTTTCAGCGTGCCGGCGGCGAGTTTCGCCGAAGTTTATGCAGGCTACGTGGCGCAGAAAATGGGCTTGCCCATCACTCAGATTATCGTCGCCACCAATACCAACGATGCCCTGCACCAGTTGTTCCTGAAGAACCATTATTCCAGGCTGCGCGCCAACAAGACCCGGTCACCGGCGATGGACCTGTCGACGTTCTCCAACCTGGAGCGGTTCCTCTGGGAAGTGTATGAGCATGACCATCAGGCGGTCAGCGCGTTGATGCTCGAGCTGGAATCCCACGGCGAGATCACCCTCGCCAACGAATGCTGGTTACGTGCACGGATGATCATTGACTCCTACGCCGTCAGCGATGAGGAAACCCTGAATGAGATGACCGCACTGCATCGCGACACCGGCTACGTTGTCGACCCGCACACGGCTACCGGCGTGATTGCCGCTCGCCTGTACCGTCGCAGCCTGGTGGCGCCGATGGTCACGCTGGGGGAAATTTCCCCGGTCAAATCGGCGGCGTTGCTCGCCGAACTGGGGATCGGCCTCCCGCCGTCAGCCAGCCAGGGCGAGCCACCGGTACACCCACCGTGCCATCGGGTCGCCCCCGATGACATCACCCCCCTTCTTAACGTGCTCGACACGCTTTGAACGCGTGGCCAGTGGAGGCCCCATGAAGCGCATCCTGGACCCTCTCGATGAGCGCATCATCGCCGAGCTGCGGCTTAACGCACGGGCGGCCCACGCCGAGCTGGCGGCCAAGGTCAACCTGTCGCGCAACGCCGTGCGCCAACGGATCGAACGGTTGGAACGCGACGGTGCGATCCTCGGCTATACCGTCCTCACGGGCGATGGACGACACGCCGCCTCACAGATCAACGCAGTGATTTTCGTCTATCGCTATGACCGCATGCGCGGGGAAGACGTCTTGCAGGCCCTGCGCGCGATCCCCGAAGTGACCCAGTGCGATGTCATGAGCGGCGAGTTCGACCTGATGCTGCGCGTCAGCGCAACCAGCCCGCAGCGGGTGCATCAGGTGTGGAATCAGATTTCGGCACTGGCGGGCGTGGAAAACACAGTGACTTCGTTCGTTTTGTCCTCAGTCGTCTGAGCCGGTTTTTGCTTGGAAAAAAGTCAACTGCGGTTGGCTTTTTTTATGCCGGTCATGCGCGCCCTCCCTTGGTCAAAACGCCCATGAAATAGAGCAAATCGGCATATTTCACTGCCCTGGGCGCGCCCCTAATCTAGAGCCCTACCCCACCTCATCCAGATCAAGGGCAATAAAAAAATGACTGAATATAAACTCGCGCTGGTCGGCTTTGGCGGCGTCAATCGTGCCCTGGCGCAATTGATTGCCGAGCGCAATGAACGCTGGAAAACCGAACTGGGCTTCAGCCTGAAAATCGTCGGCGTCACCGACCTGTTCCTCGGTTCGCTGATCAATCGTCAAGGGCTGGATGCGGCCTCGTTGGCAGGTCTGCCGGCGGTCAAGGGCGCCCTGGCGCAACTACCGGGTGGCAGCGCCTTGGCGCTCAACGAGGTGGTGATCAAGGACTCCGGCGCGGACATCATCGCGGAGGCGACATTCACCAACCCGGTGGATGGCGAACCGGCGACGTCCTTCTGTCGCTGGGCGCTGGAAAGCGCCAAGCACGTAGTGACCACCAACAAAGGGCCGATTGCCCTGCACGGTGCTCAATTGAAAGCCCTGGCCCAGCGCAATCACGTGGCCTTTGAATATGAAGGCTCGGTCATGAGTGGCACCCCGGTGATCCGCCTGGCCAGGCAGTTGCTGGCGGGCAGCACGATCAACGGTTTCGAGGGCATTCTCAACGGCACGTCCAACTTCGTCCTGACCCGCATGGAGAGTGGCCTGGGTTTTACCGAAGCGGTCGAGCAGGCCCAGGCGCTGGGGTATGCCGAAGCCGACCCGACGGCGGATGTCGAGGGCCATGACGTGCGCCTCAAAGTGGTGATCCTGGCCAACGAACTGCTGGATGCAAAGCTCAATGTCAGCGATGTGCGCTGCCGCGGTATCAGTACCCTCACGCTGGACGACATCGACCAGGCCCGCCAGAACAATGCACGCTGGAAGTTGATCGGCGCCGCCACACGCCAGGCCGACGGTTCGGTCAGTGCCAGCGTCGAACCGCGCCTGCTGGACAACGCGCATCCGTTGGCCAGCATCGGCGGAGCCACCAACGCGGTGTCGTTCAACACCGACCTGATCGGCACGGTGACAGTGTCGGGGCCTGGCGCCGGGCGTACGGAAACCGCCTTCGCGCTGCTGTCAGACATCATCAGCCTGCATCAGGCTGCGGCACAGAACCGGGAGTAAGCGCATGAACGTATCGAACCTGGCCCGGGCCGTCGTGGCACCGCAGATCCAAGTCCTCAACCCTTACAACGGTACGCTGATCGACAGCGTCGCCGAGGTGTGTGCCTCGCAGGTACCGCAGTTGCTGGCGCAGGGCCGCGACGGCGTGCAGGCGTGCGCGGGGTTGCCGCGTCATCGCCGGGCGCAGATTCTCGAACAGGCCGCCTTGCACGTGGAGCGCGATGCCCAGGCATTTGCCCGACTGATCGTCGAGGAAGCCGGCAAGACCCTCAAGCAGGCCGAAAAAGAGGTCAAGCGCTGCGTCAACACCCTCAAGCTGTCCGCCGAAGAGGCCAAGCGTAATGCCGGCGAGGTGATCCCCTTTGATGCCTATGAAGGCTCGGCGTCGCGCCAGGGCTGGTTCTCCCGTGAGCCGCTCGGTTTAATCGTCGCAATCACGCCGTACAACGACCCATTGAATCTCGTGGCGCATAAGCTCGGCCCGGCCATTGCCGGCGGCAATGCGGTGATTCTCAAACCCTCGGAGCTGGCGCCGTTATCGGCGATCAAACTGGTGTCGTACCTGGTCGAAGCCGGCTTGCCCGAATCCGTGGTCACGCTGGCCACCGGCGGCGCGGAGCTGGGCAAGGCGCTGGTGGCGGCGCGAGAGGTACGCATGATTTCCTTTACCGGAGGCTTTGTCACCGGCGAGCAGATTGCCCGCACTGCGGGCTTGAAGAAACTCGCGATGGACCTGGGCGGCAACGCACCGGTGATCGTCATGGCCGACTGCGACCTTGAGGCCACCGTGGCGAGTTGCGTGTCCGGCGCGTTCTGGGCCGCGGGACAGAACTGCATCGGCACCCAGCGGCTGTTGGTGCATGCGTCCATTTACGCAGCGTTCCGCGCGCGTTTCGTCAGCCAAACCGAAGCCTTGGTGGTCGGCGACCCAATGCTCGCCAACACCGATATCGGCCCGATGATCACTCAACAAGCCGCGCAGAATGCCGAGCGTGTGGTCGCTGACGCATTGGCCCAAGGCGCTACGTTGCTTTGCGGGCATCGACGCCAGGGCGCCTGCTACGCCGCCACCGTCCTGGAAAACGTCGATCACGCCAGCCAGCTCTGGCGCAATGAGGTCTTCGCGCCGGTGGTGGTGTTGCAGCGTTTTGAATCCTTCGATGAGGCCATCGCGCTGGCCAACGAACCCGAGTACAGCCTCCACGCCGGGATCTTTACCCGTGACCTGGCCACGGCCATGAGCGCCGCACGCCGGATCGAAGCCGGTGGCGTGATGATCAATGACTCGTCCGACTATCGCTTCGATGCGATGCCGTTTGGCGGCTCCAAATACGGCAGCCTGGGCCGCGAGGGGGTGCGTTTTGCCTATGAAGAAATGACCCAGCCCAAGGTGGTGTGCTTGAACACGCTGGCTTGATCGCTCAAGCACGGCCCAATCGGGTGGTGAGGCATTGGGCGGGGCTGGTCGCCTGCCCAATGCGGTTTCTCTGCCCAGCGCCCCAGACAACAATCGATCCGGGCACCTCGTTCCGACGCCTCATGAAACGAGGCCACCCCACGATCGGTTCAAGCAGCAGCAACAACGTGACCGAGACCGCCGCAACATCATAAAAATAGAGAATCTTAAAAAATATCAAAATAACAATATCTAATAATTAGCTTATTCTAAAAAAGACTTTCACTGAGCTTTTTTATAGGAATATCTTCATATCACAGACCGACCCCATACCTGGTGGAGGACGTACCTTCGACCATCGGGAGCCTGAACCAGGCTCAAGGGACCTCGCTCGATATGCCGGACATTGTCTTTCCCATTCCCAAGTTCCACCTGTCATTGTTGACCAGTTCCCTCCTGCTGGCAGCGGCGCCCTCCTTCGCCGAGGAGGCCAAACTCGATACCGTCACCGTGATTTCCACCGGCCTGCGCGGCCAGGCGCGAACGGTGGCGGACAGCCCGGCACCGATTGATGTGATCAACAACGAACAGTTGCTCAAGACCGGTCGCGCCGAACTGTCGGAGGCGATTGCCAAGCTGCTGCCCTCGTTCAATTTCGGCACCAACATCGCCGGCTACAACTCGGTGACGCGCCCCCTGAGCAACCGTAGCCTGGGACCGGCTTACACCCTGGTGCTGGTCAACGGCAAGCGCCGGCACAACGGCGCCACCGGCCAGCGTGGTTCTATCGACAACAGCGGTGCGAATGCCGTGGACATCGACCTGATCCCGGTCAGCGCGGTGGACCATATCGAGGTGCTCAAAGACAGCGCGGCCGCTCAGTACGGTTCGGATGCAGTGGCTGGGGTGATCAATATCATCCTCAAGGCCACCGACAACGGCGGGCACTTGGAAACCAGCTACGGCCAGTTGTTTTCCGGGCAGGGTGAAACTATCAAGGTGGCCGGCGATCAGGGTTTCAAACTCGGTGACGGCGGCTTTTTCCACTTCTCCGCAGATGCTCGCAAACGCGGCAGCGCCGCGTGGAACGACAAGGCAGACAGCAGCGTCAGGGCGTTCAACGATCAGGCCAAGGAAGCGGCCTGGGATCGCGTGGCAATCAAGAACGGCGATCCCGACCTCAAGGCGTTCAACCTGGCCTACAACGCCGAACTTCCTCTGGAAGACTTGACGCTGTATTCGTTCTCCACCTATGGCGAGCGCGATGCCGAGGCGGCCAACTATTTTCGCCTGCCCACCGGCGCCGCAGCCGTGCCTGAAGTATTCCCCAACGGCTACTACCCGCTCAACAACATCAAGGACCGCGACTACCAGTTACTGTTCGGGGGCAAGGGCCAGCTGGCCGAGTGGAACTGGGACCTGAGCACCACCTACGGGCGCAACAACGTCCACCACGCCAGCGACCTGAATATCAACCCGTCGCTGGGTACTGCGTCACCGACCCGATTCGACAACCTGGCGACCTTCCGTTTCGAGCAATGGGTCAACAATCTGGACGTCACCCGACGCTACGACAGCCTGTTCAGCCTGACCCCGCCGGTGCAGGTGTCAGCTGGCCTTGAGCATCGCTGGGAACATTTCAGTACCTTCGCGGGCGAACCTGCCGCGTATATCACAGGCACCTACCCGGCCGCTTCAGGTGCGCAGGCGGCGGTGACGATCCGACCGGAAGATGAAGTCAGCCTGATCCGTAACAACTATGCCGGCTACCTGGACTTGGGCTTTGACCTGACCGAGCGTTGGTTCCTCGACGTGGCTGGGCGGGTTGAGCATTACGACGATGATTCGGGCAACACCTTCGGCCTGAAGGTGAACTCACGCTTTGACTTGACCGATACCGTGGCCGTGCGCGGCACCGTTGGCACCGGCTTTCGGGCGCCGTCGCTGACGCAAATCGGCTACACCGTGGCGGACAACCGAGTGGCCACCGACGCGAATGGCAACGTGGTGCCTGCCGTGACCCGACTGACCCCGGCCGGCAGCAACCTGGCCAAAGCCCTGGGTGGCGACGACCTCAAACCGGAAAAGTCGCGCAACCTCGGCCTCGGCCTGACTTGGCAACCGGCGCCGCGTACCAGCATCACGGCCGATGCCTACCTGATCGACATCAATGACCGCATCGCCCTGACCAGCAATATCTACGACCGCGGCAATGGCGCGATCAACGCGATCCTCAACGCCCAGGGCGTTCCCACCGGCACCTGGGTCAACTACTACACCAACGCCTTCGACACCCGCACCCGTGGCCTGGATGTAGTCGCCGATCACACCACGCCGCTGGATGCCTGGGGCGATGTGCGCTGGAGCCTGGGTTTCAACTGGAACAAGACCACCATCGAAGGCGCCCGCGACACGCCCGGCGCGCTGGCCAACTCCGGCGTGACCCTGGTGGGCCGCGATCGCGAAGGCGACCTCACCGATGCCACACCCAAGACTAAATGGATCCTGGGGGCCAACTGGAAAGTCGAGGACCTGGCCGTCACCCTGCAAACCAGTCGCTACGGCGCGGTCAAGACCCTGGCAGTGAACCCCACAGGTGATCGCAGCTTTGGCGCCAAATGGATCACGGACCTGGACGTGAGCTACACCTTCGTCGACCACCTCACCGTCAGCCTCGGCGGTACCAACATCTTTGACGTGCGCCCCGACCGGCATGCCGTCTACAGCAACCTGGGCCTGGCGCCCTACGGCAACCCGCCGTTCTACCCGGGCGGCGGCTACTGGTACACCAAGCTGGCCTACGACTTCTGATCCGCACCTTGCACGCACCCGAAACGCCACACGAGGGCAACCCATTGAATACCTCCAACTTGATGAGCCGTCTGCTGGCCCCTGGCGCATTGGCATTGAGCCTGGTCGCTTGCTCACCGGGGAATGACACCCAGACGGGCAAGACCCTGAACATCGCTTTCTTCGGCGACAACACCACGCTGGTCAGCGTCGACCCGTTCCAGGTCTATTGGCTTGAGCATCGGGTACTGCTGCGCAATGTCGCCGAGTCCCTCACCGACCAAGACCCGGCTACCGGCAAGATCATTCCGTGGCTGGCCACACGCTGGGAAGTCAGTGACGATGCGCTGACCTACACCTTCCATCTGCGCGACAACGTCACCTTCAGCAACGGTGAGCGCTTTGATGCCAAGGCGGTGAAAACCGCGTTCGACAGCGACAAGGCCCTGGCCACCGAGTTGCCGGCGACCTTCGGCGCGACTTATCTGGCAGGCTATGACCATGCCGAAGTGGTCGACGCCTTCACCATCAAGCTGGTGCTGGCCAAGCCGAATGCCGGGTTTCTGCAAGCCACTTCCACCACTAACCTGGCGATCCTTGCACCCGCCTCCTACGCCCTCAGTGTCAAGGAACGGTCCCTGGGCAAAATCATCGGCACCGGCCCGTTCGTCCTGGCCAGCTACACCCCGGAAGTCGGTGCGCACCTGACTAAACGCAAGGGCTATGCGTGGGCCTCGGCCAATATGAACAACCAGGGCGAAGCACATCTGGACGCGGTAGACATCAGCTACATCCCCGAAGAAAGCGTGCGCAACGGTCTATTCCTGCAGGGCAAGGCTGACATTCTGTGGCCGCGTAATCCGTTCTCGGAAGTGGACCTCAAACTGCTCCAATCCAAGGGCGCAACCATCCAGAGCCGCTCGCTGCCGGGACCTGCTTTGAACCTGTACCCCAACACCCGTGGTGAACGGGCGCTGGCCGACAAACAAGTGCGCCTGGCCGTGCAGAAATCCATCGACCGCAAGAGCTACGCCAGCACCGTGTACAACGCCGAATTCCCGGTGGTGAGCGGCCTCTTCGATGTGACCACGCCCTATTTCAAAAGCCAGGCGTCCAAACTGGCCTATGACCCGGCCGGCGCCGAACAACTGCTGGAACAAGCCGGCTGGGCCAAGGGCGCAGACGGCTATCGCCAGAAAAACGGCAAGCGCTTGAGCCTGAGCTACAACCTCACCCCGGCTGAAACCGCCGGCGACGTGCTGATCCAGGACCAACTGCGCAAGGTCGGTATCGAGTTGAAACTCAGCGTGGTGACACGTGCCGAATGGGTCGCCAACAATTCGGCCGGGAACTACGACCTGACCAGCACCTACATGACCCGCGCCGACCCGATCATCCTGCAAACCATTCTTGATCCACGCACCGCCAACAGCTCGACCCTGGCTACCAACCTTTACTCACCCGCCGTGCTGGATCAAGCCAAGGCTTTATTCGATGCCGGCATCACCGCTACCCAAAGCCCACAGCGCGCGGCGGCCTATGGCGACCTGCAGGACCTGCTGATCGATGAAAGCTCGGCATTCCCGATATACGAGCGAGTCTGGCAGGCCGCCACGTCATCCAAAGTGAAAAACTTCCGCTGGACCGCCGAGGGCTTCGCGCTGCTGGGTGATATCGAGATCGGCACACCATGAGCCGCTACCTGATCGGCCGTGTCGGCCAGGCGCTGCTGGTACTGTGGGGTGCCTATAGCGTCGCCTACTTCATCCTTTATCTGCTGCCCGGCGATACGCTGTCGATCATGCTCAGCGCCGCAGGCATGGAGGCCGATTCGCTGTCGGTGGACGACCTGGCCAAGGCACGGGCGTATTACGGCCTGGATAAAGGCTTGTTCGAGCAGTATTTCGACCTGCTGGTGGGCGCGCTGCACGGTGACTTCGGGCAATCCCTTTCGCTCAATCGTCCGGTCGCCGAGCTGCTCGCCGAGCGCTTGCCTCAGACACTGTCCCTGGCCGGATTCGCCATCGTGCTGTCGTTACTCGGCGGCATCGGCCTGGCCTACCTGAGCGCCTACATTCGCTGGCAGCCATTGAAAAAAGCCCTGGCCCGTCTGCCATCCCTGGGGTTTTCAGTGCCGGTGTTCTGGATGGGCCTGTTGCTGATCCAGGTGTTTGCCTTCGGCCTTGGCTGGTTTCCCGCCACCGGCAGTCGCGGTGTTGAAAGCCTGGTACTGCCGGCAATCACCCTGGCGATTCCCAGTGCGGCGGTGTACGCCCAAGTGTTGCAACGCAGTTTCCAAGGCGTATGGCAAGAGCGCTACATCGTCACCGCCTATGCCAAGGGCTTGAGCCGGGGCCAGGTGCAAGCACGTCATGGTTTCAAGAATGCAGCGCTGCCGATCCTGACCCTGATCGGCCTGCAGGTGGGCAATACGGTGTCGGGCGCGGTGCTGGTGGAAACCATTTTTGCCCGCTCCGGCATCGGCCGCCTGGCCCAGGAGGCCGTGCTGCGGCAAGACATTCCCGTGGTGCTGGCGATTGTCGCCGTGTCGGCGGCCGCGTTTGTGCTGGTGAACCTGTTGGTGGACCTGCTGTATCCCTGGCTCGACCCACGTATTTCCCACACGCCAAAGGTGTCCTAGACCATGACCATGCTTGAGCAGAACCTGCGCGGTAAAGCTGCCCCGGCCAGCCCTGACCTGTGGCAACGTCGCAGCCGCCTGCAACGCACAACGACAGTGGTGCTGCAGTTGCTGCGCCGTCCGGGGTTCAGCCTGGCGTTGCTGGTACTGGTGTTTGCGTTGATCGCGGCGGTGTGGCCGCATGGGCTCAGCAGCTACGATCCCTACGCCACCGCGCCGGCCGACAAGCTCCGCGCGCCCAACCTGACCCACTGGTTCGGCACCGACGAACTGGGCCGCGATCTGTTCACCCGCGTGGTATACGGCGCCCGCTTGTCAGTGCTGGCTGCCTCCCTGGCGGTGGGTATCGCACTGCTGGGCGGCTTGGGGCTGGGCATTTTGTCGGGCTTTGCCGGGGGACGCATCGATGCGCTGATCATGCGCGTTGTCGATGTGCTGCTGGCCTTGCCCGGCCTGTTGCTGGCGCTGGCTATCGTCACCGCGATCGGCTTCGGCACTGTACCGGTCGCTATCGCGGTAGGTGTCGGGATCATCCCCGGGTTCGCCCGCACCACCCGCGCCGAGGTGCTGCGGGTCAAGACCTTGCCCTACGTCGAAGCCGCACGCCTGGGCGGCGCCAGTTGGGGGCGGACCTTGCTGCGGCACATTCTGCCCAACGCCTGGGGGCCGGTGGCAGTGCTGGCGACCCTGGATTTCGGCGCCGCGATCCTGGCTACTGCCGGCCTGAGTTTTCTCGGTTTCGGCGCCGCACCACCGGCCGCGGAATGGGGCACCTTGATCGCCAACGGTCGGCACTTTCTGATCACCGCCCCGTGGGTGTCACTGCTGCCAGGTCTGTTCCTGGTCGCCGTGGTGTTCAGTCTCAACCATATCGCCCGCACCTTCGAGGAGAACCAGCGATGAACGCTCTAGTGGAGGTTAGCCAACTCAGCGTCACCTACCGTTCCGGCGGGCAAGTCAATCAAGCGGTGCGCACGCTGTCATTCGCCGTCGCCCAGGGCGAAACAGTGGCGATTGTCGGCGAGTCCGGCTCGGGCAAGTCGACCCTGGCCAATGCCATCCTCGGCCTACTACCGGACAACGCGCAGATCAACGCCGGGCAGCTATGGGTGGACGGCAACGACCTGACTCACGCCAATGAGCGCCAGAAACGCAGCTTGCGCGGCCGCACCGTCGGCCTGGTGCCTCAGGACCCAATGGTCAGCCTCAACCCGACCCTACGCGTCGGCCAGCAAATTGCCGAGGCGCTGATCCTGGCCAAGGGTAAACGCTACCCTGCGGTGGATGCCGACATTGTCGAGCTGCTGCAACAAGTGGGCATCGACCAACCCGTGCTGCGCGCACGTCAGTATCCCCATGAACTTTCCGGTGGGATGCGCCAACGCGTGCTGATCGCCATTGCCCTGGCCGGCAACCCGCGCTTGATCATCGCTGACGAGCCCACCAGCGCCCTGGACGTCACCGTACAGCGCAAGATCCTCGACCACTTGCAGCGCCTGGTCAGCGAGCGCGGGATTTCGCTGCTGATCATCACCCATGACCTGGGTGTGGCCGCCGACCGCGCCGACCGGATCCTGGTGATGCAACACGGCGAGCTCGTCGAGCAGGGGCCACCACGCCAGATCCTCGACGCGCCACAGCACGACTACACCCGCGCTTTGATTGGTGCCGCCCCCGCGCTCGCCAAACGTCGCGCGCCCTTGACCCGCATCGATCCCGCGCAGCCTCCCATCCTGAGTTTGCAAAACGTGGGCAAAACGTTTGCGCTGCCCAAGGTCAAGGGTGAGGACTCGACGTTCCTGGCCCTTGAAGGTCTCAACCTGCAAGTTTATCCCGGCCAGACGCTGGCCATTGTTGGCGAGTCCGGCTCGGGCAAGAGCACCGCGCTGCGCATTGCCCTGGGCCTGGAAAAACCGACCCAGGGCCGGGGCTGGTTCGAGCAACAGGACGTCACCGACCTGAGCTGGCGCGACTTTCGCCCCCTGCGCCAGCGCCTGCAGTTGGTGCAACAGAACCCGTTTGCCGCCCTTGACCCACGCTTCACAGTGTTCGAGAGCATTGTCGAGCCGCTGGTGTCATTCGGCTTGCTCAAGGGCCCTGCCTTGGAGCAGGCGGCGCGGGAGTTGATCGCACGCGTACACCTGCCCGTCAGCTACCTCGATCGCCTGCCTCGCGAACTGTCCGGCGGCCAATGCCAGCGCGTCGCTATCGCCCGTGCCCTGGCGCTCAAACCTGACTTGCTGCTGCTGGACGAGCCGGTCAGCGCGCTCGATGTGTCGGTGCAGGCGCACATTCTTGAGCTTCTGGAAGAGCTGCAACGGGAGACAGGTATTGCCTATGTGCTGGTGTCCCACGACCTTTCGGTGGTGGCTAACTTTGCCCATGAGGTGCTGGTTTTACGCAATGGCCGGGTGGTTGAACAGGGCTCGGTGGAGCGGATATTCAATCGGCCGGCCAGCGATTACACGCGTGAATTGATTGCAGCCATACCCGGTCGACAGGTCACGGCGACAGCCGCGTGATCAGCCACCTGAGCTGTCACGCAGCAAACTGATCCTGGACGTGAGGTTGATCCGAACGCTCTCCCAGTTCAAGCGTTGAGCTGCTGCCCTGGTCCAGATCGACTCTGCCGTGGGCGGCGCATGGAGGTTCATCTGCGGGGGCATGCGATGGACGCTGCTGGCACGGGTGAACCAGCAGAGTTTGGTGTAGAGCGGCAGCTGATGAAGTTTGGCAGCATGGAGAGCTACCGGACAAATCAGTAGTAAGTCGCCGAATGCAAACAGCTGGTACGCCTGAACCTGCACGCGGCCGTCGTCACGCAAGCGTGTATGCCATTGCAGCGAATCGAGATCGCCCAATTTGACCTGGTCCTCCAGAATAAACCGGGCTGCGTGGGTCTGGCGGATTTCCAGTGTGCCCGCAACAATGTAAGTAATGCTCGACATGGCCCCCCGCGCTGAAAGCAGGAACACGACGAAAAAAATCAACACGGAGACTGCCAGCGTAGACAGGCGACGAAACAGACTGCCCTTGACCACAAAAAACAACAGCGCCGGTATCAGGCTGAATACAAAGGTAAAAATCGAGAAAACGGCGACAAACTTGACCGCCGCTGCATCGTCCTGGCCAACATAGTTACCCAGAATCAGCAGCGTCGGAAATGCTCCGGATACCACTGTGAAGAACAGCATGAGGGCAATAGGAACATACACCCACTTTCCATGACCCTCGGGAGCGCTTTGCTCGATCAGCTCACGAACCTGTCTGATCCTAGTCAGCCCGAAAAGCGCAAGCAGTGTAGCGACCAACACAATCAGCAGCGCCTGCCCAGCGCCAACGTCTTCGTTCCATTTGAAAGCCAGCGCCATGAATGTGATGAATCCGACCACTAATGGCAACAATAGCCACAGCGCGATGAATCGGGTTTTCTCAGGACGGCTATGGAGCAGTGAGACCGACATGCCATACAGCCACGCCGAGACCATCAGCACCGCCAGCTGCAGGGTCATCATGAACATCACGACGAACACCCACACCAGCAGGGCCGATTTGGCATCCAGCGTGGACATGAAAATATCCGCGCGACCAATAGCCTTGGTGTAAATGTAAAGGCTGAGCATGCCAAAGCCAGTGCCGAGAAAAATCACAGTCACCGTAAACGGTGTCCAGTGTTCAAGCAGGTGCTTGAACCCTCTGCGAAAAAATACCTGGAACGTTGAAGCGGTTGCTACGGACATCAGATCTCCTTGAAGTAAACAGTCCGGGGGGCTGTTTTAATTCACAAACCGCTTCACTGCAAACAACGTCAATACGGACTCCTTGCCACACGTGAACGTCAGTCGTTTGCAACATTCTGAAGATGTGACGCTGCACTCACGACGCAGTTGCCAGTCATAGCGCAGCCCTTCAGAATCCGCCTCTTCCATCGGGCACTACAGGGATATTCTGCACATGGCTGCTTCCAATAAATGGCTGATGTCGTCAGTCGCTTATTACCTCGACTTCTTCACCGTTCCCCTCTTCATCCTTCTTGCCCTCTACCTCGCGCCTTTTGACCTCGGCCTGGCACTGGCCGGCTGGTTGGCCTGGACACTCGTGGAGTACTCGGCCCACCGCTTCCTGTTCCATTCGCTGTACCGCCGCGAGCACTGGACCCACCATGTCGACGTACTCGCCTACATCGGCGTGTCGAGCTGGAAAACCAGCTCAACCTTTGCCGCGCTGTTGCTGCTGGCCTGGTTCACCGGCCTGACCTCGGTTTTTGTGGGGGCGGTGAGCGGATACTTCATTTACATCTCGGTGCACTACGTGATGCACCGCCCCGAGCATTGGGCCTACCGTTTTATTCCGGGGCTGGTGGCCAATCATGATCTACACCATCGCCAGGGTGTCGAAAAGAACTTCGGGGTGTCGTCGCCGCTGTGGGATCACGTGTTGCGCACCTATGTACGGGCTGAAACCCTCAACCGGTACGAGTAGGCACGGGGCGCTACATCCACATGGCCTCCGGCACCTCTCAGCCTGAAAACACCGTCGCATCGACGCTCGACAAGCGCGCCACGATCCGTTCGATCAACATCCGCACCCGCTGCGGCTGAACCCGGCTCGGCGGATAGACGATGTTCAACGCGGTACTGCCCAGGTCGTAGTCCTTGAGCAGCTCAACCAGGCGCCCGGCAGCGAGGTCGGCGCTGACGTCCCATACCGATTTCAGGCAGATGCCGTGACCGGCCAGGCACCACTGCCGCACCAACGCGCCGTCGTTGGCCACCCTGCGGCCGCGCACCAGGACCCGATGGGTGTGCCCGTGACGCTTGAAGGTCCACTCGCGCGAAATATTGCTACCAAAGCGCATCACCAGGCATTCGTGGCGGGTCAGGTCTTCGGGGTGCAGCGGCGTGCCATTGAGTTCCAGGTACTGTGGCGAGGCGCATACGACGCGGCGGTTCTCACCCATCGACCTGGCGTGCAACGTGCTGTCGGCCAACGCCCCATAACGCACGGCAAAGTCGATGCCCTGGCTGACGAGATCGACGTAGCCGTCGCTCAGGTTGAGGTCGATGCTGACTTGCGGATGCTCCTCCATGAACTGCGCCAGGATCGGCTCAATGAGTTGGCGCCCGAGGTCTACGGGAGCGCTGAGGCGGATCGGCCCGCAGACCTGGTGCACCCCCAGGCGAATACTGCTGTGCAGTTCATCGGCTTGCGCCAGCAACTGGCGGGCACCCTCGACCAGCAGCCGGCCCTCGTCGGTCAGGTTGACCGCACGCGTAGTGCGGTTCAGCAGGCTGGCACCGTAGAAACCTTCCAACTGCACCAGCCGCTCGGAGACGGACGCGGGCGAAAGCCCCAGCTCCCTGCCGGCTGCCGATAACCCGCCTTTCTCGACGATCAGCAAAAACAGTTCAAGGTTCTTTAGCAGCATTGTTCGGTATTTCCGAAGATGGTTTTTGATTTTTGCCCGATTATCAAAATAAACCTAAAGGCATAGGGTTGCATCCATCCGTTTACAGCGTGGAGTGAAGCGATGCCTTCCAGTAACCCGACAGTGCCCATCATTCAACCCGGGATGGCCCCGATGAATGCCCCCCGCAACCCACTTGCGCCACCTGATCCTCAGCGGCGCACCTTCCTGGCCCAGGCCGGTGCAGGCGCAGCCGTACTTGCCGCAGGCGCATTACTCAATCCGGCCCGCGCCCATACGGCGCCAGCCTCCTCGCCTGCCCCGGCCCAAAGCCCGCCAAACGGCCGGTTCTGGCCAGGCGACACGCGGCTGGTGGTGTCGATCTCGATGCAGTTCGAAGCCGGTGGCCAACCGCTCAAAGGCACTGACAGCCCCTTTCCGAAAGTGGACTTCCCCGACAGTGTTCCAGCGGACCTGGCCACCACGACCTGGTTTGCCTACGGCTACCGCGAGGGCATTACGCGGATGCTTGACCTGTGGGACCGACACGCGGTGAAAGTCACGTGCCACATGATCGGCGACGCGGTAAAGCGCAACCCCGCGCTGGCCCGCGAGATCGTCGCTCGCGGTCATGAAGCCTCGGGTCACGGGCCCCACTGGAGTTCGCAATTTGCCATGAGCCGCGATGACGAACGCACGTTCCTGCGCCAGGCGGCCAGCGTGCTGCAAGACGTGACCGGCCAGCCGGTCACCGGCTACAACTGCAATTGGCTGCGCCGAGGCCCCAATACCCTGTCGCTCCTGCAAGAGCTGGGTTACGTCTATCACATCGATGATGTGAGCCGGGATGAGCCCTTTATCGAGAAGGTCAACGGCAAGGACTTTGTCGTCGTGCCCTACACCTTGCGCAACAACGACATCGTGCTGATTGAGGGGCGCAACTACTCACCCTCCCAGTTCCTGGAACAGGTGAAGCTGGAGTTTGACCAGCTGTATGCCGAGGCTGGCAGCCGACGCCGGATGATGTCCATCAGTGCCCACGACCGTATCAGCGGCACACCCCAGATGGTGCGGGTATGGGACGAGTTCCTGCGCTACGCCGGCAGTCATCCGGGCGTGGCCTTCATGCGCAAGGACGCCATCGCCGACTACACCCTCAAGAGTCCGCTCAGCCTGCGGGAAACCGAGACGATTTGAAGCCTCCCCCTTTTGCATTCAAGGAAACAGTCCAATGAAACACTATCGAATCGCTGCCCTGGCCTTGGGTTTGGCCCTGTCGGGTGCGGCCGTCGCCGCAAACACCGAGCTGGTCAAACCCGGAACACTTGTGGTCGACAAAAGCCTCACCACCAGCCAACGCGAGACCATGGAAAACGTCGCCCGGCGCTACGACACGTTCTGGCATACCGGCGATGAAACCCTGGCCCGCGCAGCGTTGGCCGATCACTTCATCGACAAGACCCCACCGCCAGGGCGCAAACAAGGGCCCCAAGGCCCCCTGCTGGCTTCCCGGGTTTTTCGTGGCGCGGTGCCCGACCTGAGCTGTGAGATCGAACAAATGATCATCGCCGGTGACCGGGTCGTGGTGCACCTGCATTTTCGCGGGCACTTCACCGGCACCTTTGGCGAGATCAAGGGCAAGGGCCAGTCGGTGGATTTCATCGCCACCGATATCTACCAGATCGAAGACGGCAAGATCGCCGCCAACTGGCACATTGAAGACAACCTCACACTGATGAAGCAGTTGGGCGCACTTTAGCCAAAAAACACCCTGCCACACCGCCAGACATGTGCGCTGCGTAGACTGATTGCGCAGCGTGCAAAAGTCTTTTGTCATCACGCCTATTGATAGCACCCTAACGAAACCCCCATGCTAGAGGGCTAATCTCGCGCTTATATCATTCCGAATGATAGTTACCTTTGCTTCATTCGATTCGTGACATAGCACATCGCCGCGCATGATCCGCCCATCTCAAATACATTGGCGGATGCACCTCATGGAACAGTCACTCAAACATTTGCGCTTCCCCTTGGCGATCCTGGCCGTGGTGGTGATGAGCGCATGCGGCAAAACCCCGGAACAAGCGGCCGCCATGCCCCCTGCCAAAATCAGCGTGGCCAAGGTGCTGGAACAACCGGTCAACGAGTGGGACGAGTTCACCGGCCGCTTGGAAGCCCCGGAAACCGTGCAGATTCGTCCGCGAGTCTCGGGCCAGATCGATCAGGTGGCGTTCACCGAAGGCGCCTTGGTGAAGAAAGGCGACCTGCTGTTCCAGATCGACCCGCGTCCGTTCCAGGCCGAAGTGCGCCGCCTTGAAGCCCAGTTGGCCCAAACCAAAGCCGCCGCCACCCGCAGCGATAATGAAGCGCAACGTGGCGAACGCCTGCGTCAGAGCAATGCGATTTCCGCCGAACTGGCCGACTCGCGCACCACCGCCGCCCAGGAAGCTCGCGCCGCCGTAGCCGGCATCCAGGCGCAGTTGGACCTGGCCAAGTTGAACCTGAGCTTCACCCGCGTGACCGCACCGATCAGCGGCCGCGTCAGCCGTGCCGAAATCACTGCCGGCAACCTGGTGACCGCCGATGTCACCGCACTGACCAGCGTGGTCTCCACCGACAAGGTCTATGCCTACTTCGACGCCGATGAACGCGTGTACCTCAAGTACACCGAGTTGGCCCGCGAAGGCCGTCGTGGCGCAACCACCCCGGTGTACCTGGGCCTGTCCAACGAGACCGGCAACCCGCACCTGGGCCAGATGAACTTTGTCGACAACCAGGTCAACCCGGCCACCGGCACCATCCGCGGTCGTGCCGTGTTCGATAACAGCAAGGGCGAATACACCCCTGGCCTGTATGCCCGCCTGAAGCTGGTCGGCAGCGGCACCTACTCCGCCGTGTTGATCAACGACGAGGCGGTCGGCACCGACCTGGGCAAGAAGTTCGTGCTGGTGATGGACGGCGACAAGCCGGCCTATCGTGCGGTGGAACTGGGGCCGAAGATCGAAGGTTTGCGCATCGTGCGCAGCGGCCTGAACAAGGACGACACCATCGTCGTGAAGGGCTTGCAGCGCATTCGCCCGGGGTCGCCGGTAGCGCCGGAAACCATCCCGATGGCCAGCAAGGAAACCCTCGCCGCCTTGGCACAACAACGACAAGCGCTTGAAGCCAGCTTACTTCCGCAAGTGGCGCCGGATAAAGCCGCGCCCAAGCTCGCAGCCGTCGCGACTCCACGCGGTTAAGGGATACGACTCAAGATGAATTTTTCCAAGTTCTTCATTTCGCGGCCGATCTTCGCAGCGGTGCTCTCGCTGTTGATCCTGATCGCCGGTGCGATCTCGCTGTTCCAACTGCCGATCAGCGAATACCCGGAAGTGGTGCCGCCGACCGTCGTGGTACGCGCCAACTTCCCCGGCGCCAACCCCAAAGTCATCGGTGAAACCGTGGCCGCTCCGTTGGAGCAAGCCATCACCGGCGTCGAGAACATGCTGTACATGTCCTCGCAGTCGACCGCCGACGGCAAACTGACCCTGACCATCACCTTCGCCCTGGGCACCGACCTGGACAACGCGCAGGTACAGGTACAGAACCGTGTGACCCGGACTCAGCCGAAGCTGCCTGAGGAAGTGACGCGCATCGGTATCACCGTGGACAAGGCCTCTCCCGACCTGACCATGGTTGTGCACTTGACCTCCCCGGACAAGCGTTACGACATGCTCTACCTGTCCAACTACGCCTTGCTCAATGTGAAGGATGAGCTGGCACGCCTGGGCGGCGTGGGTGACGTGCAGCTGTTCGGCATGGGCGACTATTCCCTGCGCGTCTGGCTGGACCCGAACAAGACCGCTTCGCGCAACCTGACCGCGACCGATGTGGTCACCGCGATTCGCGAACAGAACCGCCAAGTGGCCGCGGGTGCACTGGGTGCGCAACCGGCTCCGAATGCCACCAGCTTCCAGTTGTCGGTGAACACTCAGGGCCGCCTGGTAACCGAGGAAGAGTTCGAGAACATCGTCATTCGCTCGGGCGAAAACGGTGAAATCACGCGCCTGAAAGACATCGCACGGGTGGAACTGGGTTCCAGCCAATATGCCCTGCGCTCGTTGCTCGACAACCAGCCGGCGGTGGCGATCCCGATCTTCCAGCGTCCGGGCTCGAACGCGATCGAAATCTCCAACGAAGTCCGCGCCAAGATGGCGGAACTCAAGCAGAACTTCCCGCAAGGCATGGACTTCAGCATCGTCTATGACCCGACCATCTTCGTGCGCGGCTCGATTGAAGCGGTGGTACACACGCTGTTCGAAGCACTGATTCTGGTGGTGCTGGTGGTGATCCTGTTCCTGCAGACCTGGCGCGCCTCGATCATCCCGTTGGTGGCCGTGCCGGTCTCCTTGATCGGTACCTTTGCGGTGATGCACCTGTTCGGCTTCTCGCTTAACGCGTTGTCGCTGTTCGGCCTGGTATTGGCCATCGGTATCGTGGTGGACGACGCCATCGTGGTGGTGGAAAACGTCGAACGGAACATCGAGCTGGGCCTGGACCCGTTTCCGGCGACCGAAAAAGCCATGAGCGAAGTAACCGGCCCGATCATCGCGACCGCGTTGGTACTGTGCGCGGTGTTCGTGCCGGCGGCCTTTATCAGCGGCTTGACCGGGCAGTTCTACAAGCAGTTCGCGCTGACCATTGCGATCTCCACGGTGATCTCGGCGTTCAACTCGCTGACCTTGTCGCCGGCGCTGGCTGCGGTACTGCTCAAAGGGCATGACGCTCCGAAAGACGGCTTCTCCCGGTTCCTCGACAAATTGCTCGGCGGCTGGTTGTTCAAACCGTTCAACCGTTTCTTCGACAAGGCCAGCCATGGTTATGTCGGCACCGTGCGCCGCGTGATCCGTGGCAGTGGTATCGCGCTGTTCCTGTACGCCGGTTTGATCGTCCTGACCTGGCTGGGCTTCGCCCACACCCCGACCGGTTTCGTACCGGCCCAGGACAAGCAATACCTGGTGGCCTTCGCGCAATTGCCGGACGCCGCGAGCCTGGACCGCACCGAAGACGTGATCAAGCGCATGTCCGATATCGCCCTGAAACAACCGGGCGTGGAAGCGGCGGTGGCGTTCCCGGGCCTATCGATCAACGGTTTCACCAACAGCCCGAACAGCGGCATCGTGTTCGTGACCTTGAAGCCGTTCGACGAGCGTAAAGACCCGAGCATGTCGGCCGGTGCGATTGCCGGCGCGCTGAACGGCAAGTACAGCAGCATCCAGGAAGCCTACATGGCGATCTTCCCACCGCCGCCGGTACAGGGCCTGGGGACGATTGGCGGCTTCCGCCTGCAGATCGAAGACCGTGGCAACCTGGGTTATGACGAGCTGTACAAAGAAACCCAGAACATCATTGCCAAGAGCCATAACGTGCCGGAGTTGTTTGGCCTGTTCACCAGCTACACCGTCAACGTACCGCAGGTCGATGCCGCCATCGATCGCGAAAAAGCCAAGACCCACGGCGTGGCGATCAGCGACATCTTCGACACCCTGCAGATCTACTTGGGTTCGTTGTATGCCAACGACTTCAACCGCTTTGGCCGTACCTACCAGGTCAACGTGCAGGCTGACCAGCAGTTCCGCCTGGATGAAGACCAGATCGGCCAGTTGAAAGTGCGTAACAACAAAGGCGAGATGATCCCGCTGGCGACCTTCATCAAGGTCAGCGACACCTCGGGCCCGGACCGTGTAATGCACTACAACGGCTTTATCACCGCTGAAATCAATGGCAACGCCGCACCGGGCTACAGCTCCGGCCAGGCCCAGGCTGCAATTGAAAAACTGCTGAAAGAAGAACTGCCCAACGGCATGACCTACGAGTGGACCGACCTGACTTATCAGCAAATCCTCTCGGGCAATACCGCGCTGTTCGTATTCCCGCTCTGCGTACTGTTGGCGTTCCTGGTACTGGCCGCCCAATACGAAAGCTGGAGCCTGCCGCTGGCGGTGATCCTGATCGTACCGATGACGCTGCTGTCGGCCATTACCGGGGTGATTATCTCGGGCGGCGACAACAACATCTTCACCCAGATCGGCTTGATCGTACTCGTGGGCCTGGCCTGTAAGAACGCGATTCTGATCGTCGAGTTCGCCAAGGATAAACAGCAGGAAGGCCTCGACCCGCTCGCTGCGGTACTGGAAGCCTGCCGTCTGCGTCTGCGGCCGATCCTGATGACCTCGTTCGCCTTCATCATGGGTGTGGTGCCCCTGGTGTTGTCCAGCGGTGCCGGTGCCGAGATGCGTCATGCCATGGGCGTGGCGGTGTTCTCCGGGATGATCGGGGTGACCTTCTTCGGGCTGTTGCTGACGCCAGTGTTCTACGTACTGATCCGTCGCTATGTGGAGCGCAGCGAAACGCGCAAAGCGGCCAAGGCCTTGAAGCTGGAGACACAGCAATGAGTGTGAAAGTATTTTTGCCGAGCCTGCTGGTACTCGCACTGAGCGCGTGTGCGGTCGGCCCGGACTACAAAACCGAGAAGCTGGAGGCGGCCAATATCACGGCCGCCGCCGACACCAAAAGCTATGACCATGCCAAATACGAAGGCATCTGGTGGCAGCAGTTCGACGATCCGACCCTCAACCAACTGGTGACTCAGTCACTGAGCGGTAACCGTGACTTGCGCGTCGCCTTCGCCCGTCTGCGGGCGGCGCGGGCCATTCGCGATGACGTGGCCACCGACATCATGCCGGTGGTGACCTCGCGGGCCAGCAGTGACGTGGGCAAAGGCCAGATCCCGGGCCAGACCACCAAGCGCGTCAACAGCGAGCGTTACGACCTGGGGCTGGACATGGCCTGGGAAGTCGACTTGTTCGGCCGCATCCGCCGCAACCTGGAGGCCAGCGACGCCGACCAGCAAGTGGCCGAAGCCGACCTGTACCAACTGCAAGTCACCATGATTGCCGAACTGGTGGATGCCTACGGCCAACTGCGCGGCGCTCAATTGCGTGAACGCATTGCCCTGGACAACCTGAAGAACCAGCAGGAGTCGCGCGCCATCACCGTCAGCCTGCGTGATGCCGGTGTCGGCGATCAGCTCGATGTGGAACGCGCCGACGCACGCCTGGCGGCGGTTGAAGCCAGCGTGCCGCAATTGCAGGCCGAACAAGTGCGCGAGCGCAACCGCATCGCCACCCTCCTAGGCCAGCGCCCCGACAAGCTGAGCGTGGACCTGAGCCCGAAAGACCTGCCGGCGATCGCCAAGGCATTGCCGATTGGCGATCCAGGGCAACTGCTGCAACGTCGCCCGGACATCCTCAGTGCCGAACGCAAACTGGCCGCCGCCACCGCACGTATCGGCGTGGCCAAGGCCGACCTGTTCCCACGGGTCAGCCTCAGCGGCTTCCTCGGCTTTACCGCCGGGCGGGGTTCGCAGATCGGTTCAGCGGCCGCCAACGCCTGGTCCCTCGGCCCAAGCATTACCTGGGCCGCCTTTGACCTCGGCAGCGTGCGTGCCCGCCTGCGCGGCGCCAACGCCGAAGCCGATGGCGCCCTGGCAACGTATGAGCAGCAAGTACTGCTGGCGCTGGAAGAGTCGGAAAATGCCTTCAGTGACTACGGCAAACGCCAACAGCGCCTGGTTTCGCTGATCCGTCAAAGCGAATCCAGCCGCGCCGCCGCCGACCTCGCCGCGATCCGCTACCGCGAAGGCACCGTGGACTTCCTGGTCCTGCTCGACGCCCAACGCGAACGCCTGGCCGCCGAAGACGCCCAGGCCCAGGCGGAAGTCGACTTGTATCGCGGGATTGTCGCGATCTACAAGGCCCTGGGTGGCGGCTGGCAGCCGGACACGGTGGTCGCCAGCGCCAAATGATGTAAAGCGCTCCTTTGGTTGGTCGCATCCAGCCAATTTTTAGCCCTGCGGTCCATTCGGTCGTGGGGCTTTTTTTGTTTTGGGGGTCCTAAAATGTTGAAGGTTAGTTCTGTAAGTCGGATAAGAAGTCTTTTGTAAGTAAGGTCCTAATGCCGCGCTGTGTTTGGCATTTAGGATTAAAGGGTATTTATTGCAAGCATTATTTTTATGGCTCGAGTGCGACGACACATAGAACTACAAAAATTGATTATTCAAACTCTCTGAAGCTCCACTCAACTGGCTGCGTCCGACCCCAGAAAGCCGGTGACGGATCAAGCCGTCAGAACCGATTGTAGGATTTTGTAAGCAACTTCCAAATATTCTTCACAGCCTAGTAAACCTGTAAATATTAAAGTGATTGGTTCTAGCATTACGCTGCACCGCAAATATTTCTGAGCAACAGCGGAGGTCATCACCATGGCAATTGTACCCACGATTGAACCCGCACAACGGTCAAAGGCAACCAGCGCTTATCTCATCAAAAACCCTAAAGAAGTCAAAAACGCATTTTCTATAACGGACGATGCCAAGGCAGCCGAGATACTGAAAACCAGCGACAACAAGAAGGTTGCCGAGTTAAAGGATTTTTTGAAAACTTACGATATGGCATCGATCAGTACACGCGAACTAAAGAAAGTAGGCAGAGAACTTTACGATAGCGGAGCGATTGACGTAATGACATTTGGAATGTTCATAAGCGGAAATGGAGAGTTCGATGCCAACGGCAATCAGGCAAATACGCACGTTAAATTTAACGCTATCGCGTTATTCAATGAGAAGTTAGAAGAGTATGCTAAATTTCTCGAGGAATACCCCGTTCACGCTACACAGGATAATCTGAGATGGAAACACGCGATGGTCGCAGCCAATCATGCTATCGGTGCCCTCATGCACTTCGCCAACTCATCCAACCCTAAGCTTTCTGTGGATGATCAGGCATGATTGCGACGCTTAGCCAGCAGTGAGCCCATCAACAGCTTGGGCTCACTGCTGACACTCTCTTCAGCGACCGTACTTGACAGTTCCCAAGTAGACTTTAGGTGCAGCATCAGGATTTTTTATCATCACCCGATAAGTACCAAATGAACCGCTATACAAAACATTACTACCCGTATTTCCTGCCACCTGAGCCCACGACGAACCTATTTCCTTATGTATCGATAGCTGAGGTGGCCTTCCGCGGTCTACCGCAGTAATGGTTGCATCAATGTTCGCATTCAGGCACCCATTAGCGGAGGTTATAGTAAAGGGTCCGTAGGCCACTTTTTCGCTTTCTCCTTCCAGTATTCCCGTATAGGTGTCCGTAATAGACCAACACCCAGCAAACGCTTGAAAGGACACAAAAGCCGACATCAAAACGACAAAGGTGATAAACCTTTTCATGATTTCCATCCTCACAGTTGAACGACAGGTTGATCAAGTGACCTACCTATCCCCCAACACCTCAGACAGAACTACAGGTAGGAATCACCCACCTACAATGCACGTTTTATAACCCTGAATATGCCAGACGCGTCCTATCATCAAATAAGCCAACTCTGTCATACCCAGGAGAAAGTCTTGGTCAGCTATTTCCTAGTCCCGCAGGGCGGCAACTAAAACCGGCTGTGTTCATTCAGAATCAGACTTCGATAATGCCCAGGATTGGACCCCGACCACTTACGAAATGCCTTATAAAATGAACTTGCATCGGCAAACCCCAGCCGCGCCGCAATTTCAGCGAAGCTGATCTGCGGTTCGGCCAGCCAGACAATCGCCAGTTCCTTGCGCACGCTGTCCTTGAGGCCCTGGTAGGTCTGCCCTTCTTCCGCCAGACGGCGGCGCAGGGTGGAGGCGGAAATACATAGGCGGGTCGCCAGACCCTCGGTTTCCGGCCAGGTCTCGGGGGGCATTTGGCGCAGGTCGTGTTTGAGGCGATTGGCGAGGCTATCAGGGTCGCGGTATTTGACCAGGATGTTGGCCGGTGCATGGGCCAGGAAGCGCTTGAGTTCGTCGTTACTGCGCTTGATCGGCAGGTCGAGGCAGTCTGCGGAAAAGATCATGCGCGTGCGTGGCCGATCAAAGCGCAGGTTGTCGGAAAACATCACTTGGTAATCGTCGCAAAAGTCCGGCTGCGGGCAACGCAGCTCGATGGCCAGGATCGGAATCCGGCGGCCCGCCAACCAACAAGCAACCCCGTGGACGATCATCCAATACGTAAAATAGGTGAATGCCCGATTGGGTTGCGCCTCGGGCTCCATCAACACGATTTCCGCCAGGCTCTGCTGGCGGACCAGTTGCGCGGGCAACCGCTCGAGCATCAACGACAGAAACCCCAGCGCGGTTTCCAGGCCGTCGGCCAGGGTCGGTTGCGCGATGGCGGCGCGGCAGAGAAACGCCAGGCTGCCGGATTTGAGCTTGCGCGGGTCCATCCCGAAAAATTCATCGTCCATGCGCCGCGCCAACAAACGCCACAACCGCGCATACGCCGTCGCCGGCACACGGGCGTCGCCCTGCTCCAACGCCGCCGGGTCGATACCGGCCTTACTCAGTACTTCGGCAATCGCCATGTCGCACGCACAGCTCTGCAGCAGCGCCTCACGCACAAGATGGATGGAGATGGTGTCTTTTTCCGCCATGGGGAATGGGCTTTTCAACGGCGCATAAGCAAGGCCTGCATCATAAAGGCGCTTGCGATTCGCCACCACCGTTCAGCCTCGGTTCAGCGAAAGTCAATATTTCTTGTTTAGCAATGAGTATCATTATGTTACAAATTGCCATCCCATCCAGTCATGATTGCGGTGCCGAATGCTTGTTCCTTTTTTAATCATGCTGCGCGAAGGCATTGAAGCCGCATTGATCGTTGGCATCATCGCCAGTTACCTGCAACAGACCGGCCGTGGCCAATGGATGCCCGCCGTGTGGATCGGCGTATTTCTCGCCGCCGCCCTTGCCCTGCTGGTAGGCGGTGGCCTGGAGCTGGTCAGCGCTGAGTTCCCGCAGAAACAACAGGAGCTCTTCGAAGGCGTCGTAGGGTTGATCGCCGTGGGCATCCTCAGTTCCATGGTGTTCTGGATGCGCAAGGTCGCACGCTCCATCAAGCACAGCCTGCATGAGTCCCTCGACCACGCCCTGGCTGGTTCAAAACATCAAGTGTTCGCGCTGATCGCCATGGTGTTTTTCGCCGTGGCCCGTGAGGGGTTGGAGACGGTGTTCTTCCTGCTGGCCGTGTTCCAACAGAGCGAAGGCCCCGGCGCGCCGATCGGTGCCCTGCTCGGCCTGATCCTGGCGATTGTGGTCGGCTTGCTGATCTATTCCGGCAGCATGCGCTTGAACCTCGGCGCGTTCTTCCGCTGGACCGGCCTGTTCATTCTGGTGGTCGCCGCCGGCATCCTCGCCAACTCAGTGCAGGCCTTGCATGAAGCCGGCGTGTGGAACCACCTGCAAACCGTGCTGTTTGACTTCAGCGCCGCGCTGCCCATGGACAGCCCGCTGGGCTCGGTGCTGGCCGGTATGTTCGGTTACCAGGAAGCGCCGACCGTCAGCACCCTGGGTGCTTATCTGATTTATCTGGTGGTGGCCCTGGTGATGTTCTTCCTGCCTTCGGCGCCCGCCAAGCCGATTGCCAAATCTTCTTCCGTTTCCAGCCAGTAAGGACCGCCTCTTGTCCAACCCAACCCCTCAACCGGCCCCACCGTCCCGCGCCCTGCGCTGGGCCGTGGCCGGCTCGGTGATCGTGATGATCGCCGCCGGTGGCTTGTTCTACTACGCATCGCAGTTGGCCGCGGCCAAACGCCAGAGCAACCACAATGAAATCGCCGTGACCATCCACAGCCACGCCTGCGAACCCAACGCGCTGACCGTGCCTGCCGGGCGTGCCAGTTTTCGTATCATCAACCGCTCCGACCGTGCGGTGGAATGGGAAATCCTCGACGGTGTGCTGGTGGTCGAAGAGCGCGAGAACATCGCGCCCGGTTTGAGCCAGGTGATCAACGCCAACCTGTTGCCCGGCGACTACGCCATCACCTGCGGCCTGCTGAGCAACCCACGCGGCACCCTGCATGTGACGCCGACTGCCGAGTCCGACGCGCAGGCCAAGGCCAAACCGTCGATGGTGGCGTTTATCGGCCCACTGTCGGAGTTCCGCGTGTATCTGAGCAGCCATGGCAGCGCGCTGGTCAAGGCCGTGACCGCCCTGCAGCAAGCCATTGACGCCGGTGACCTGGCCCAGGCGCAGGCGCTGTATGTGCCGGCCCGCGAAGCCTACCAACGGCTGGCGCCCGCCTCCCAGCGCCTGGCCGAACTGGACAACGCCATCAATGCGCGTGCCGACTACTTTGAAAAGCGCGAGCAAGACCCCGCGTTCAGTGGCTTCCACCGCCTGGAATACAGCCTGTTCCAGCAGCACAACCTGGACGGCCTGGCACCGGTTGCCCAACGCCTGGTCAGCGATGTCACCCAGCTCAAGCAACAATTGCTGACGCAGTCGCTGCCACCGGAACAACTGGTCGGCATCGTGGTACGCAACCTCAACAGCCTGGCGGACACGCGTGCGATCAGCGGTGAAGAAGAACGCTACAGCCACGTCGACTTGAACGGCTTTGCCGCCAACCTTGCGGTGGCGCGCAAGGTGGTCGACCTGATGCGCCCACTGTTGACCCAATCCGCCGCCGACCTGGTGCCCAAGGTCGACAGCGCGCTCGACGCGTTCGATACCGAACTCAATGGTTTCAAAGTCGACGGTCAATTCAGCCGCTACGACAGTGTTACGGCCGATCAGCGCAAGCAGATCGCCGACAAGGCCAAGGCTCTGGCCGTTGCACTCGATGGAATCGACCCCGCCCTTGGCCTTTCCGGCCTGCAGTGAAGACGACCGCACACATGAGTGATTCTGAACACACCAACCTCCAACGTCGCCGTGTCCTGTTGGGCATGGCGGCCACCGGAGCGGCGATTGCCGGCAGTGCCCTGACATGCCCGGCCATGGCCGCCGCAGCCGAGCAAGTCACCACCGCACCGCGCAGCGACAAGACCCAGGACCACCAGGATTTCTTCGGCAAACACCAGACCGGCATCGTCACCCCGCGCCCCGCCTGCGGCATGGTAGTGGCGTTCGATGTACTGGCCAGCGACCGCGAAGACCTGGAGCGTCTGTTCCGTACCCTGAACGAACGTATCCACTTCCTGATGACCGGCGGCCCCGTGCCGCAAGTCGACCCGAAACTGCCGCCGACCGACTCCGGCATTCTCGGCCCGGTGGTGACGCCCGACAACCTGACCATCACCGTATCGGTGGGTGAATCGCTGTTCGATGAGCGCTTCGGCCTGTCGGCGGTCAAGCCCAAGCGCCTGATCCGCATGGTCGGCTTTCCCAATGATGCATTGGAACCGGCGCAGTGCCATGGCGACTTGAGCCTGCAGTTTTCCTCCAACACCACTGACACCAATATCCATGCCCTGCGCGACATTGTAAAAAACCTGCCGGACCTGCTGCTGGTGCGCTGGAAACAGGAAGGCAGCGTTCCGCCTCAGGCCCCGGCCAAAACCGGCGAACCGGCCCAGAGCGCGCGTAACTTCCTCGGTTTTCGCGATGGTTCGGCCAACCCGAATTCCAACGACAACAAAGCCATGGACCAGATCGTCTGGGTGCAACCGAGCAGCGATGAACCGGCCTGGGCCGCCAACGGCAGCTATCAGGCGGTGCGGATCATCCGCAATTTCGTCGAGCGCTGGGACCGTACCCCGCTGCAGGAACAGGAAAGCATCATCGGTCGGGTCAAACCCACGGGCGCGCCCATGGACGGCCAGCGCGAAAGCCAGGTGCCGGACTACAGCAAAGACCCGGAAGGCAAGCTGACCAAGCTCGATGCCCACATCCGCCTGGCCAACCCGCGTACGCCGCAGACCCAGGCCAACCTGATCCTGCGTCGGCCGTTCAACTACTCCAACGGCGTCAATAAAAACGGTCAGCTGGACATGGGGCTGTTGTTCATCTGCTACCAGGCTGACCTGGAGAAAGGCTTTATCAGCGTGCAAACCCGGCTCAACGGCGAGCCCCTGGAGGAATACCTCAAGCCGGTCGGCGGCGGGTACTTCTTCACCTTGCCGGGCGTCACGGGGCCCAAGGACTTCCTCGGGCGTACGCTGCTCGCGGCCTCGCACCCTCAAACCACTGCCAATACCTAAAACAAACCCAGAGCGGATACGTCCCATGAAGAAGTCGTCTATCGCGTTGTCGTTGTTAATGAGCCTTTCGCCACTGGCCGCTTTCGCCGCCACTGCGCCACTGGACCTGGTAGGCCCGGTGTCGGACTACAAGATCTACGTCACCGAAGAAATCGGTGAACTGGTCACCCAGACCCAGGCGTTCACCGACGCCGTGAAGAAAGGCGACCTGGCCACCGCCAAGAAACTCTATGCGCCGACCCGCGTGCACTACGAGTCGATTGAGCCGATCGCCGAGTTGTTCAGCGACCTCGACGCGTCTATCGACTCGCGTGTCGACGATCACGAGAAAGGCGTTGAAGCCGACGACTTCACCGGCTTCCACCGGATCGAATACGCGCTGTTCTCCAAGAACACCACCGAGGGCCTGGGCGCCCTGGCCGATAAGCTGAACGGCGACGTCAAGGACCTGCAGACCCGCGTCGAAGGCCTGACCTTCCCGCCCGAGAAAGTCGTCGGCGGTGCCGCTGCGCTGCTCGAAGAGGTCGCGGCCACCAAGATCTCCGGCGAAGAAGATCGCTACAGCCACACGGACCTGTATGACTTCCAGGGCAACGTCGATGGCGCGAAGAAAATCGTCGATCTGTTCCGTGGCCAGATCGAGAAGCAGGACAAGGCGTTCCTGGCCAAAGTCGACAAGAACTTCGCCACCGTGGACAAGATCCTGGCCAAGTACAAAACCAAGGATGGCGGTTTTGAGACCTACGACAAGGTCAAGGAAAACGACCGCAAGGCCCTGGTCGGCCCGGTCAATACCTTGGCCGAAGACCTGTCGACCCTGCGCGGCAAGTTGGGCTTGAACTGACCTTTGCGGGCGCCTTCGCCGCTGTCGCGGCGAAGGCGTCTGTGACGTCAGGCGGCCGACGGCTGAAAGCCCTGTAGTGGCGCCCCTTCAGGCTTGAAGGTGTGCGGGTTGATCGCATACCACAGGTTGTTTTTCTGCACGGCATGCAACGGGCGTCCGGCACAGGTGCCGGCGCGACTGCCGGCAGGCTGGCCGGATTCTGCGTTGACGCTGGAGTACACGCCTGCCCCCCAGCGACACTTTTCAAACACAGTTGCAGGCAGGTAGATATCCGCCCCCAGGGCGCGCAACTCTCCGCGCATGAAGTTTTTACCGAAAGCCGCCACCTTCTGCCCCGTTTTCAATACCCCAATGGCGCCATCCAACGGATTGAGCACGCTGCGAAAAAACGGTGATACCCCCGCGAACCCCTGCATGGAAAATGCCCTGCCATTAAATGGCAATACCACTTTCAGCCCTCTGTAAAAGCTCTTCACACCCGCTAACCCACCGGTCACTGCGAACGAGGCGAAATCGATCAATATGCCGCGTACCCCTTGCGCCGTCTTGCCCTCCGCGACATCGGCGAAGGCGCCGACAAAGGGCAGCAGGCCCAAGACCATCCGCAGGTTTTCAGGGCCGAAAACGTCCTCGGAGCCAAACGGGAATGCCCGGCGACGTTGATAGTCGGTGGGCTGGTTGGCATAGCGGAGCAAAGGCTCACGTGGCATGGTAAAGCTGTTACTCAGTACGCCCTCGACAATGCGGCCGGTTTTTTCGCTGCTGAACGTCGTGGGCACCGGCAGCTGTGCGTGCTTTGGATGGCCGGGCATCAACGTGGCAGGCAGGTCGGTCGCGGCCTTTTCGATGATGACCGATGACTGCACGCCGGCTTTCGGCTCGCTGCCAGTTTTATACGCCGCGAAATCAAAGCTGGCAGGTTTTGTGTGCCGGAACTCGCGCCGCACATACGCAAAGGGGCCATGGGGTTTCTGCCCCACTTCGACCTGCCCGCCCAGCGGCAGCGTGTAGCTCAAGTCGTCGCGCTTGACGATACGCATGGCGCCGGGGAACACCTCGAAATACCCGAAGCGAGGCTCGACGGCGCCGGTCTCGTAACGGATCAACGTGCCATGCGTGCCCTTGTGTTCGGCCACCTTGGAATCGGCGCCTTCGTCGTCCTCAATGGCGTCGCCGGTCGCCTCGCGCAAACTGAAGAATTCGATTTGCCCCACTTCAAGGGCCTTACGGTCTTCCAGCGGCAACTGCGCAAACATGAGTTTGAGTACCGTGGCCTGCGCCGCACAACAATCAGCCACGTAGCGCTCGATGGCGGGCGCTACCAGCGGTGCGATTTTCGGCAGTTTTTTGATCCGCTCATCAAAATCCGCCTGGGAAATGCGTGGATGTTCGAACTTGTACTTCGCTTTACCGGCGCGGTATTCGTTCAGCCACGTGTTGAACGCGACCAGCGCACCCGGCGAGTCTTGTTCCGCCAGAAGAAACTCAGTCAACAAAACCTCATGGGGTTGGCCGTGCTGCCTGGGATCCGCCACCCGGCGCAAAGTGAAGCCACGGATTTCATCTTCGCTCATCTCGGGAAACAGCAGCGTCAATTGCTCGACAAGCAGGCGGGTCATCGAGGGCGGCTCGGCCGTCAGCGTCTGGAAGGCGTCGCGGAGGCTGTTTTGCTGCTCGGTGAAGGCTTGTGCAGCCGCCTGGTAGTTTTGCGCGGTGTATTTGCCGTCCAACGGCTTGGGAAACACGCCGGCCATCACGGCCCACTCCAACAAAGGCAGGGTGCCCACACCTTTGATCAACGCCTCCTGCTCCGGGTTTTGCGGTTGCAAGCGTGCCAGGGCATTGACCTGCGTTGCGTTCATCGCCCGCGAACTGCCTGGCCCGGCGAGCGCTTCGGCGATCCCACAGCCCAGACGCATGGCGAGCCATGCCGGGGAACCCATCCGCACGTCATCGGGGCTTTGCTTGAGTACTTGGGGTATTGAGGCAGGCAGTTGTGGGTCGGGCTTGAGCAGCATTTCCGGCGCAGCCTGTGCCAGGAACATATGCGCCAGAAACGGCGCACTTTCAGCGCTGGCGCCTTTTTCCCGCAGGTGCCGCTCGATGTCGGCACGCACTTCTTTTTGCGTGCGTCCGAAATTGGCAGGCTGATAAATCGCGTAGCCGGCTACTTCTCCTGGTTTGCCCGGCAGGCTGCCCTGAAGGTTGAGCTTGAGCGCCGTAGCGAGCAACGCATGACGCTGCGCCCTGGGTAACGGCTGACCATCAGCCACGTCGAAAAGCTTGAGTTCCTTGGCCAAGGCGTCGGCCTGGGTCACGGCAGCGGGCGAATCGAAAAAGGCGGTCAACCGCCGGTCAGGGTCTGCAGACAACGCCTGCCAGGGGTCCGGGGTGGCCAGGAAGCTATCGAACAAACCGGCGACGCTCGCCGCGCCAGTCTTTAGCACTTCACAGTCAGCCGCCGTCAATGCGCCCGGTGTCCAGGTGTAGGGGGTCAAAGCTGCGTAGTCAGCGGTCAGCGGCGGCTCAGGCCATCGCGTGTCGAGCCAAGCCTGCACGTCGCGGCCTTGCTCGAGCGTCGTGGGCGAACTCAGGCCAAAGAAATCCAGTGCCTGGCGCATATCCCAAGTATCGGTGGAGTACAGGGCGTTGCCGGTTTTCTGACTTTGCTCGACCAAGGCTTGTAACCGCCTCTTCATTGCCTGCACGCCAGGGTCGGGATTCTTGCCAACTTCGTCATCGAAGTAGGCTTGCAGGGACCGCCACGTGCCCTTGGCATCACACTGTTGAAGCTCGCCCTGACTGATTCTGAAACGGTCACCGACGCTGTCCAGGCCGATTTTCTCAAGAAAGTCCCGAAACGCCGGTGAGGCGAGCAGCTCGACAAAGGCTTGGCGTGGCAATTGGCTGTTGCGCTCCAGAGAGGAACCCGGTGGCGCCACATAGGCTTGTTCATCCAACCGCAGAGCCTCGCCCTCCTTCAGGCCTCGCAAGCGCTGGCGAAGTTGTTCGGCCAAACCGCCGCGAGCGGTTGCATCGCTGTTCGCCGTCACTGTGCGGGTAAAAGCGTCGCGCCACTGCTGGCGCTTCTCAACGCTGATGGGCGGCCAGCCATTACGCTTGAGCTGTGCCCCCAGCGCGGGTGCCGCCTGCTCGTTCTTCGCAGGTTGCACCCCATAAAAATCCAGGATGATATCCCGCGGGATCGGCTCGGAGGGCATGTTGGCGGGAATCCCCAAGTCACTCGGCGAGAGTATTTTTTGCACCTTGCGAAGCTTGCCGCTGGCCTCCCACCAGCCGGAACCATCGGTGGTGGTAAACCGTACGAAGGTGTCTTTTCCATCGCGACTGACCACGCCCACCACACTGTCGCTGAACACGCGCACCGTAGAGATCTTCAAGCCCTTGGCGCGAAACCAGTCCTGCACTGGCGGCTCGCTGAGTGCCTGTTGGTATTGACTGATAAACGGCCCAATCGAGGCATTTCGCGGGATAAGCGGCTCAGGGGCAACCCCTGAACTCAGCCAGCGCCCCACCTTGGTCTGCAGGGTTGCATCGCCTTTGGGCGCGTTTTCTTCGGAGGGGAATCGACGTGGCGCTTCAGCTACGGCAGCCGTGGCGCCACGCTTGTCTCGCGTTGACGGGTTCGACACCGCCCCATCCGACGCAGGAGGCAGGTGGGAGAACCGGTGGTAAGGGTTTACCTGGATAAGCGACATTTCTATTTCCTCTCTACCAGTCAGAATGGTGAGAGTTCTCGTCCGTAAGAACTGTCGAGAGGAAATCTACAAGTCGCAATTGGGCTCTTTCGTAAGCCAAGTCCCAAAGAGATGCAGGCAGAAACCGGGAATTATCTTGTGACGCTCAGCGCTTACAGAATCCGGTACAACAACCGCTCAATCCGCACCCGACTGACCCGCCGTAAAAACTTGCCTACGGCCGGGGGGTAGTCCACCAGGGACTGCAACTGTTGATAGCCGGCAATACGCGTGGTGTGCTGGAAAATTTGCGCGAGCTCCGCACGTCGCGGCGCCAGCCATTGGCCCTGGGGGTCATCGATCAGCAAACCGTTTTCCAGGTCGAGGCGGAACGCTCGCGGGTTGAGGTTATTGCCCGTGAGCAAGGTGTAGCGTTGGTCGACCCACATGCCCTTGAGGTGGTAGGTGTTGTCGCCGTCGCGCCACAGGTGCAGGTTCAACTGGCCACTGTCGATCACCGGCTGATGCCGCTTGGCGAAGCGGCGCAGGCTGATTTCGTAGAGGTACGGCAACGCTGCGATCACCTTGAACGGCTCGCTGGGCGGGATGTAGAAATCATTGGCGGTTTTGTCACCGACGATGATGTCGACCTTCACGCCTCGCGCCAGGGCTCGGTTGAGTTCCCGGGTCACAGGCAGTGGCAGGTTGAAATACGGGGTGCAGATGGTCAGCTGATGCTGGGCGCTGGCGATCAGTTCTAGGACGACCCGGTTCAGCGGGTTGTTCTTGCCCACGCCCAGCAACGGGCTGACGGCCAGGTGGTTATTGGGCAACTGCCCGGCGGTGGTGTCGTAGGCCGCATGTTTCAGGCGGCTGCGCAGGTCGCCGATGTCGTTGCGCAGGCTGCGGGTGGTGGGCGGGTTGGGCAGGTCCAGGCGATGCACCGCCTTGGAAGCGACCAGGCCATGCTCCACCAGATGCTGCATGGAGTCGGCCAGCGGCTGGCTGTGGATCAAGTGGTAGCGGTCATAACGGTACTTGTCGAACTTGTGCAGGTACACGTTGTTCAGGCTCGCGCCGCTATACAACACGCTGTCGTCGATCACGAAGCCCTTGAGATGCAGCACGCCGAACAGTTCGCGGGTTTGCACCGGCACGCCGTACACCGGCACTTCGCTGGCATGGCTTTGGGTCATGGCCTGGTACCAGGCGCTGTTGCCGGGTTGCTTGCCGGCGCCGATCAGGCCGCGTTGTGCACGCAGCGAGTCGACCACGACCACAATGTCCAGCTCCGGCCGTGCGGCCTTGGCGGCATGTAACGCGTCGTAAATCTCCTGCCCCGCTTCGTCGTGCTGCAAATACAGCGCAACGATGTAGATGCGCCGAGTGGCCTGGGGAATCTTTTCCAGCATGCAACGCCGGAACGCCTCGGCGCCGGACAGCACGTCAATGGCCTCGGGGGTGATTGGAAAACCGCGAAGTTTGGGCAACAGGGAGCGTTTGAAGAACGACGGCATAAGGCTCGCAATGGGTCGAATCCGAAGAGGTCACGAGCTTACACCATGGGTGCGCTCAGGTCTCGCAGTCACGCATTGAAAAAGTTGGTTGACCAAGAAGAACGATCGTTCTACTGTTAGCCACATGAACGACATGACTCCCAGTGAAACCCGCGACATTATCCTCGACGTCACCGAGAAGTTGATCTATCGCCACGGCATCGCCGCCACCGGCATGGATTTCTTGGTGAAAACCGCCGGTGTGTCGAGAAAAAGTATTTATCGCTACTTCGCCAACAAGGACGAGTTGGTGATCGCCGCCCTGCAACGCCGCGATGAGCGCTGGATGCAGTGGCTGCGCGCAGAAGTGGAACGCAGCGAAAGCAGCGGCGAGCGCCTGCTGGCGCTGTTCAGTGCGCTGAAAACCTGGTTTGCGTCGGCGGACTTTCGTGGCTGCGCCTTCATCAACACCAGCGGCGAAACCGGTGACGCGCAAGACCCGGTGCGGCTGTTGGCCAAAGCCCATAAACAGAAACTGTTCGAGTACGCACTTGAACTGTGTGAAGCACATGGCACCCCCGACCCGCAACAGCAGGCCGCGCAACTGCTGATATTGATCGATGGTGCGATAACCGTTGCCTTGGTGATGGGCGATTCAACAGCCGCTGATAATGCGCAATGCATGGCGCGAACGTTATTAGGACTTGAGAACGCGTAAATCCGGCAACTCTCGATAACCCTTATTGTGTCAAGGAACTGCCCAATGTCATCTCTCCCGGAAACACGCCCGCCTTTGCCGCCCTTTACCCGCGAGTCGGCGATCGAAAAAGTTCGCCTGGCCGAAGACGGCTGGAACTCCCGCGACCCACAGCGAGTGTCGCTGGCCTACACCCTGGATACGCAATGGCGTAACCGCGCCGAATTTGCCCACAACCGCGAAGAAGCCAAGGGCTTCCTCACCCGTAAATGGGCCAAGGAGCTGGACTATCGGCTGATCAAGGAATTATGGGCGTTTACCGATAACCGGATTGCGGTGCGGTATGCCTATGAATGGCACGATGACTCCGGCAACTGGTTCCGTTCCTACGGTAACGAGAACTGGGAGTTCGACGAAAACGGCCTGATGGCGAACCGCTTTGCCTGCATCAATGACCTGCCGATCCAGGAAAGCGAGCGCAAATTCCACTGGCCGCTGGGCCGACGCCCGGATGATCATCCGGGGCTGTCCGAACTGGGGCTCTAAACATTTAGAGCGGACGACGGATAACCTGTGGCGAGGGAGCTTGCTCCCGTTGGACTGCGTAGCAGGCCCAGTCTTTTCAAACCAAAAGCTGGGGCCGCTTCGCGGCCCAACGGGAGCAAGCTCCCTCGCCACAGTGACAGCAGCAAGCCCTGACTGACTGGCATTGCACCGCAACCCACTCAGTCCGAGTTCAGGCCAACCCGATACAACACGCCGTCATCCTCATCCGTGAGCACATACAGATAGCCATCCGGGCCCTGCCGTACATCGCGGATGCGGGCTTTCAAGCCGCCAAGCAAACGCTCCTCATGGATCACCTTGTCGCCATCGAACTGCAGGCGTATCAGTTCCTGGCTGGCCAAGGCACCGATGAACACGTTGTGCTGCCAGGGTTTGAAACGATCAGCATCGTAAAACGCCATGCCACTGATGCCCGGTGATTTCTCCCAGACGTGATGGGGCGCCACGGTGCCTTCCACTTCCTTGCCCTTGGCCTCCGGGATCG
This sequence comes from Pseudomonas sp. R11F, assembly GCF_050312575.1. NCBI lineage: Bacteria > Pseudomonadati > Pseudomonadota > Gammaproteobacteria > Pseudomonadales > Pseudomonadaceae > Pseudomonas > Pseudomonas sp. R11F. The sequence goes on from NZ_JBNPJU010000068.1 coordinate 114,674, forward strand.
GCGTCAACGAATAGTCGATGCCGTGAGTCGCCAGCGGCCAACCGTAATTCTTGCCACGCTCGATGATGTTGATTTCATCACCACCGCGAGGCCCATGTTCGTTTTCCCAGATCGTGCCGCTCCACGGGTTCATTGCCAGACCCTGCGGGTTACGCTGGCCATACGACCAGATTTCGGGGCGTACGCCCTGCTGGCCGACAAAGGGGTTGTCCTCCGGCACCCGGCCATCCGGGAAGATGCGCACCACCTTGCCTTGCAACTTGTCCAGGTCCTGGGCCGTCGGGCGATCGTTGTTTTCACCCAAGGTCACAAACAGGTAGCCATCACGGTCGAAAGCCAGGCGCGAGCCGAAGTGGTTACCGGTCGACAACTTGGGTTCCTGGCGCAGGATGACCTTGAAGTCCTTCAAGCCGCTCAAGTCATCGGCCAGGCGCCCACGCCCGACGGCGGTACCGGCCTTGCCCCCCTCGCCACCGCCTTCGGCGTAGGACAGGTACACCAGGCGGTCCTGTTTGAAGTCCGGTGACAGCACGACGTCAAGCAAGCCGCCCTGCCCTTTGGCCCACACCTGAGGTACGCCGGTCAGCGGTGCCGACAGTTTGCCGTCCGGGCTGACGAACCGCAGGTGGCCAGGACGCTCAGTCACCAGGAAACCTTGTTTATCCGGCAGGAATGCCATGGCCCATGGATGCTCCAGCCCCTTGGCGACGGGCATGACGCTGATGCTGCCCTGCTCGCTGGGAAACTGTCGAGCCTGCGCCGCAAACACGGCCGTCAATGGAAGTAGCGTGGTTGCACACATCGCGGCTAGCAGGGTTTTGCGTAGAAACATAAGACGTCGTCCTTACCGGCGATTGCCGTTGGCATCATAGGTGGGTGCTTTGGTTTCGGTCGCGGGCCGGCTGGGGGCGCTGTCGCGCTGGGGATAGCGATTGCCGATACCGCCGTTTTCCAGGGTCGGCGCGGGGCCGCTGGGAACGGCCGGGATACCCCGAGTGGGCGGCGCATTGGGCACCGTACCCTGCATGCTGTTGGGGTTGGCCCGATGAATAGGGCTGTTGTTGGTATCAAAGTGGCCGGGCAGATTTTGCGCCTGGGCCAAGGGCACCAGCGCCAGGCCCAACGCCAATGCAGCGAAATGACGTACACAACGGTTCATGACTATGCCTCTCTGAAGCGGACAACACGTGCTTTCGATAACACGCTACGCCTAGGGTTCGGCATTCGTAACTAAATACTTTCTGATCAGGTGTAACACGATCTGTCCGTGCATCCCTCCGTCGAAACTTTTTCCCGAGCCGGCCAGTCACCAGAAGACCGGCACTTCTCAAGGAATCGCACTTATGCCACGAGCAATCTGGAAAGGCGCCATCAGTTTCGGACTGGTCCACATCCCTGTCTCCCTGGTCTCGGCGACGTCTTCACAAGGCGTCGATTTTGATTGGCTGGACAAACGCAGCATGGACCCGGTGGGTTACAAACGCATCAACAAGACCACCGGCAAGGAGGTCACCAAAGAGAACATCGTCAAGGGAGTGGCCTATGAAAAGGGTCGCTACGTGGTGCTCAGCGAAGAAGAAATCCGCTCAGCTCACCCCAAGTCGACCCAGACCATCGAAATCATCGCCTTTGTCGCCAGCGACCAGATCCCCCTGCAAAACATTGACACGCCCTACTTCCTGGCCCCTGACAAACGCGGCGGCAAAGTCTATGCGCTGCTGCGCGAAACCCTGAAGAAAACCGGCAAGGTCGCCCTGGCCAATGTCGTGCTGCATACCAAGCAGCACCTGGCGGCGCTGATGCCACTGGAATCGGCCCTGGTGCTGGTCATGCTGCGTTGGCCCGCCGAAGTGCGCAGCCTGGACGAACTGGAATTGCCCAGCGACGTCACCAAGCCCAGCCTGGCCAAGGGCGAGCTGGAGATGGCCAAGCGCTTGGTGGAGGACATGAGCGCCGACTGGCAACCGGACGATTATCGCGACAGCTTCCAGGACAAGATCATGGCGCTGGTCGCGAAGAAGGCCAAGGCCGGCAAGATCGAAGACGTGGAATCCAGCGAAGGCAGCGAGGAACGTAAGACCGCCGACGTGATTGACCTCACGGAATTGCTCAAACGCAGCCTGGCCGGTAAACCGGCGAAAAAAGCCGCCCCCAAAAAACCGCGCAAAGCTTCCTGAACCGACCAAAGGAGCCCTTGCCATGCCCAAGCCCCTGAGCGAATACAACCGTAAACGCGACTTCGAGATCACCGCAGAGCCCTCCGGCAGTGCGCCAGGCAACACGCGAGAGGCAGGCGCCCTGTCGTTTGTCATCCAGAAGCACGCCGCACGCAACCTGCACTATGACTTTCGCCTGGAATTGGACGGCGTACTCATAAGCTGGGCTGTGCCCAAAGGCCCCAGCCTGGACCCGAGCCAGAAACGCCTGGCGGTGCATGTCGAAGACCATCCGCTGAGCTACGGGACCTTCGAAGGCAGTATCCCGGCCGGTCAATACGGTGCCGGCGATGTGATCGTCTGGGACCGGGGCATCTGGCAGCCCCACGATGACCCGCACAAAGCCTATCGCGCCGGCAGGCTGAAATTCACCCTGGTCGGTGAAAAGCTCTCCGGCGACTGGGCCTTGGTGCGTACCCGCCTCCAGGGCAGTGGCGCCAAGGAACAATGGCTGCTGATCAAGGAAAAGGACCCGCAGGCACGCCCGGCCACCGACTACGATATCGTCGAGGCCGAACCGAACAGCGTTATCAGCAACGCTTCGGTGGGTAAACACACAGCGCGAACCCAGCCTTCTCACGCGCCTGTCGCCGTCCCGGCACAACGCTCCGCGCAAAAGCGCGCCCCGCGTAGTCAGCTGAACATCACCCATGCCGACCGCGTCATAGACCCGCAGAGCGGCACGCAAAAGCAGCAATTGGCGCAGTTCTATGCACAGATCAGTGATTGGATCCTGCCGTTCCTGCGGCACCGGCCGGTGTCGCTGCTCAGGGCGCCAGAAGGCATTGAGGGCGAACAGTTCTTCCAGAAGCACTCAGAGCGCCTGGCCATTCCACATATCAAGCACCTGGAACCTGCGCTGGACCCAGGCCATGCGCGCCTGATGGAGATCCGCACCACCGACGCGCTGATCGGCGCTGTGCAGATGGGCACAATCGAACTGCACACCTGGGGCGCCACCACGGACAAGATCGAAACACCGGACCAATTCGTACTCGACCTTGACCCGGACCCGGCGCTGCCTTGGAAAAACATGCTGGAGGCGGCGCAACTGACGCTGTCGGTACTCGATGAGCTGGGGCTCGACGCATTCGTCAAGACCAGCGGCGGCAAAGGCTTGCACCTGATCGTGCCATTGGCACGCAGGGACGGCTGGGACACCGTCAAAGCGTTCGCCAAGGCCATCGCACAGTTCATGACCCGGTCACTGCCTGAACGCTTCACGGCCACGAGCGGCCCGAAAAACCGGGTCGGCAAGATCTTTGTCGATTACCTGCGCAACGCCCGTGGCGCCAGTACCGTTGCCGCCTATTCAGTCCGCGCACGACCTGGCCTGCCCGTGTCGGTGCCGATCAGTCGGGATGAATTGAAGGGATTGCAAGGCGCCCAGCAGTGGACGGTGGCGAACCTGCAGGAACGCCTGCAAGGTTTGAAGAACGACCCATGGGCCGGTTATGCCAACCGGCAGCGGATCAGCAAAAAGATGTGGGACAGGCTGGGCGCGCAACCACCGCAGTGATTCGCGCCGCCGCCAGGTTTCAGATGAGAATGAAGATCAGCGCCAAACCTGCAAAAATTGCCCACTTTTCCAGGTAGTAACGCGCACGATTGCGCTTTTTAAGCTCTTTGCCGCGCAGGCGAATCTTGTACAGGCGGGTAAAGGCACGGTTCAAGCCACCGGTCTTGTCGCCGTCGTCATTGGGCGAACCTGCAGCGGCCATCACATTGCGGCTGAACCAACGGTTGAACGCGGCCGCCCAGCGATACTTCATCGGGCGCTCGATATCACAGAACAGAATGATGCGGTTCTGCTGCGTAGCGTTTTCCGCGTAGTGAATGTAAGTCTCGTCAAACATGACTGGCTCGCCATCGCGCCAGTAATAGCTTTCACCGTCCACATTGATGTAGCACGCCGGATCATTGGGTGTATCCAGGCCCAGGTGGTAGCGGTAGGAACCCGCGTAGGGGTCGCGGTGACGCACCAGCTTGGACCCCGGTGGCAGCTCGGCGAACATGGCGGCCTTAATCGAGCCGATGCTCTGCACCAGCTCCGTGGTACGCGGGCACAGCTTCATCGCCGATGGGTGGCTGTCGCCGTACCACTTGAGGTAGAAGCGCTTCCAACCCGACTTGAAGAACGAGTTGAAACCCACGTCGTTGTATTGATCCGAGCGTTTGATCGCCCCTGCCTGCATCAGGTTCTGACCTTCCTTGCGGATCTCCTCCCAATGCTCCTGCAAAGGGCTCAGGTCCGGAAAGTCACTGGCTGACAGAAAAGGACGGCTTGGCTGCTTGGAGAACAGATAAAGAAAGCAGTTGATCGGCGCCAGGAACGTCGAGTGATCGCTGAGTTGGCGGCCCAGCTTGTGCCGCACCCGGCCACGCAGGTGGACATACGCAATAGAGGCAACGTAGAGAAGAACAATGATGAGTTTCAAGGGATTCGTCACAAGTCAGGGAGAGAACAGGCTGCTCCTGTGGCCCATATCAGCCAAGGATGAAAAGGCAGCACCTGAAATCACAATTCACGTACAAGTGGCACACGGCACGCAAGCTCCTGCGACGTGTGACCATTGGCCGGTATTTAGCCACAGTTTGTAACCAAAGGTTAACTAAGAATTGTGAAAAGCTGTCGACTGAATGTGCTGGAGAATTTGTGGGCAGGCGCTCGCGCCCGCCCACGGGCGCAGGTCTTTTACGTCAAGGGTTGATCGTCTTTGCGTTCGCGGCGGGAAAAACTGCTGTCTTCCAATGCTGCGTAGGCTATGGCGCCTTGACGGCTGAGCATGAGGTAGCGGATCAGCGCAATCACCAACCCTAGCAACAGGCCACCCACCAGGCTAAACGCAATGACCAAGGCTTTTTTGGGCTTGACCGGTGCCAATGGCTCCTGGGCGCGGCGGTCGACCGTGACCAACTTGAGGTTGCTCATATCGATGTTAAGACCTCGCAAACGCGCAACTTCAGCGCGTAGCGGCTCGACGTCCTTCAGGAAAATATCTTCATTCCCACGCTTTTTCAGGATCTCGACTTCCCGGTTGGACTCGAGCATCTGAAGTTCCTTGCCGATTTCCGCAATACGAGGGTTGGTGAAATCATCACTGGTTCGCTGCTGCAATGCGGAGCGCTCTGCTTCCAGGGCTTCGGTACCCATGAAATACAGCGGGATCTTCTGATTGTTGACCTCGGTACGCATGACCTGACTCGAACCGCCACGCGAGTCATCGGCCATGGAGGATGGCGTGGTCGGTGTCTTGATCCCCATGGACTTGGCAATGGAGATGGCCTCGGCCAGTTCGGCCAGGCGATTGGTGCGCTCCATCTTCAACTGCAGACGCAAGGCACCTAGCTCATCCTGCAATTGCGCACGCTTGAGTCGATCAGCCTCAAGCAGCTTGGCGATCTTGGATTCCTTTTCGGTATCGTAGTTGGCGCGGGCTGCGTCGATCTTGCCCTTGAGTTCAGTCAAACGGTTATTAACAATGACCTTGAGGTCTGCGCCGACTTGCTCACGTTCGGCTGCGATGGCGTAATCGACGAAGCCGTTGAGAATGCTCACACCGTCAACATCCGTCGGGTACTGCAACTCCAGGCGAATATAGTTGCTCAGCGAGTCTGCTTTCTTTGGGTCCGGCAGGATCAGGTTGACAGAGTTGCGGTTGAAATCCTCAAAGCTCTGTTCCAGGGTTTGCCCAGGCTTCTTGAAAGCCTTGAACAGCTCTTCATGCTCCTTGAAAAAACCCAAGCGGGCTTCGTACGAATCCAACTGAGACCCGACTTTCAATAGAGCATCGGCGGGCGGGAGTTTGTAGACCTCAGAGCGGTTCAAGGCGTCCAATTCGTTGATGGCCGCAGGCCTGAGCACACTGCTGACTTCATAAGTCTTCGGCGCCAGGAAGGCATAACCCGCTCCCAAGACACCCACCAGAAGCGTACAACCCACGATCAGCTTTTTTTGCCGCCAAATACCCTGGAACAATTCAAATAGATCGATTTCATCGGAAGCGACAGCGGGCGGAAGCTGGGAAGTACGATTCAAAATAAGAACACCTCAAAATTGACACTAAAATGCCATCACTCTTCAAAGCCCTATGACTTTAAAAATCAGGGACAACGCCCTGGCACTACAGACTGATGGCAATGTGACCACTGAGTCTGATGAAAGATCCTACGAAGCTGGCGTTTATTTCTGTCTTATATAAGCAAACATCAACTACAACATTCATGTAGGGTCAATGCACTTGGAAGCGTAGCCAATACAACATGAAAAAGCTGTCAAATCGCTGTCTTCTAAAGAAAAATTCCCACACGTCGTCTGGATTATCGTTTTTCATCCGATATAACTGGCTCTTCCACGCGCAGAAAAGGAATTTGCATGCCCTCCCATCCCCACTCCGACTATCAGGCCCTCCAAGGTGCCTGGGAACAGACCGCCCTTGAAGACAGCGGCGTGCTCAACCCAGCCGACGCCCACAGTGCGCCAGGTGCCATTACCACTATTACAGGGGACAGCTTCCAAGTGACGACGGTCGATGGCGATGTCCTGCTGGCCGGCCGGTTTTCCCTGGACGCCAGCACTCACCCCAAAAGCATTACCTGGGTGGACTCCATCGGCGAGGATGCGGGCAAGCAGCTACCCGCCAGCTACCGGCTCGACGGCGATCATTTCGTCTTTATCGCGGCTGATGAAGGCATGCCCAGGCCGACGGTGTTCAGCACCGGCCCGGGGCAAACCATGCGAACGTTATGTGCGGCGCGGTTGAATGGGCGTACATCCGAATGCTCGACAGCTTTTTCACATAGCCTTCACTTCCCAAGCGATACGTTGACGCTTACCTACTCCAGTGAATCCCTTGGCCCGCCTCGCGCGGGCTTTTTTTTGCCTTCGGCAAGCCGGCTCAGGCGGGACGCCGGGTCGCGGTCAGGGTGAAGCACAGCGGCAATTGCGCACGTTGATTCTCGTATTGATCGTACAGCTCTTCACGATTGGAGTGCGGGTACTCCTGCAAATGGCCTATCTGCAGCTGCGCCGCAATCGCGCCGCTCACCACGCTTCCCAATGTGTGCACAAACCAGTACGACGTCGGCCCCTCAAGGGCGCCTCGCCCCTCATAAACGATGGATTCCTGCAATACAAAGGGATCGCGCTGGAAATACGAACTGGCCGGCAACATTGGGTTGGCGGCCGCGGGATCGAATACTTCAAGGAACGGATGGGTTTCATACATCACCAGAACACCGCCTGGCTTGAGTACACTCGCAGCATGGCGCATGAACAGCGCCACATCCGGCATCCAGCCCAATACACCGATGGTCACCAGCGCTACATCGAACTGCCCCATCAGCGCTTCAGGCAAATGGTGGATGTCGCTCTCAATGAACTGCGGACAGTGGGGCGAAACATCGGCCAGTTCCCGGGCCTGCTGGAGAAACTCGCGGGATTGATCGACCCCCACCACCGAACGAGCCCCCAGGCCAAATAACGACAGGCACTCGCGGCCATTGTTACAGCAAAGCTGCACCACGTCCTTGCCGGCAACGCCGACCTCTTGCAGCAGCTGGGTAATCGTTGGGTCAAGGCAGGAAAAGTCGGCGCGAGCAACCGCTGCCAGCGTCGCCTTCCAGGTGGCGGTGTCTTTATGCAGCCGGGCGGATTCATCCCAGGCTTGCCTATTGCTCTTGATAGCCTGCTCGGCCGATGGCATATCCATTGCGTCTCCAGAAGTCAGTGCGGCGAGGTTCGGAAAGTAAGCCAGTTTCATGTCAGATAAAACCCCTGGACATGCCGAACTAATCTCGATGGCTACAGGTCATTAGCCCAATGAGTGCTCAACCCCTGCGCACTGCCGCTGAAGAATTCATCGTGGCTCATCACACCGACCTGCGTACCACCCTCTCTCTGGACAGCCTGAACTTCTTCCTGGCAGACGTGCGTGATGGGCTTGGGCCGTATCTGGCGATCTATCTGTTAGCGGTGCATAAATGGGACCCGGCCAGTATCGGTATCGTCATGACCCTGGCGGGTATCGCCGCTCTGATCACCCAAGGCCCGGCGGGTGCGCTGGTTGACCGCACGCATAGCAAACGCGCGGTGATTGCGATCGCCGCCATCCTCGTGACCGCGAGTTGCCTGATATTGCCTTTTGTCAGCTCGTTCGGCTGGGTGGCGCTGACCCAGGCGGCCAGCGCGGTGGCGGCCTCCGTATTCGCCCCGGCGATTTCCGCGATTTCCCTGGGGATCACCGGGCCACGCGCCTTTACCCGTCGCACCGGGCGCAACGAAACGTTCAACCATGCCGGCAATGCCGTGGCGGCCATGCTGGCGGGCGGCCTGGCCTACCTGTTCGGCCCTGTCGTGGTGTTCTACCTGATGGCTTTTATGGCGATAGCCAGCCTGGTGGCCGTGAGTTGCGTATCACCCACGGCGATCGATCACGAGGTGGCCCGGGGTTTCGACCCAGCCCACGCGCAGGACCACGAAGCGCCGTCCGGCTGGAAAGTATTACTGGCCAACCGTCCGCTGTTGCTGTTCGCCGTTTGCTGCGCGCTGTTTCACTTGGCCAATGCCGCCATGCTGCCACTCGTCAGCCAGAAGCTGGCCCAGATCAACCTGCAAATGGCGACGCCCCTGACCTCGGCCTGTATCGTCGCCGCACAGTTGGTGATGGTGCCAATGGCCTGGCTGGTGGGCCTGAAAGCCGATGTGTGGGGCCGCAAGCCGTTACTGCTGGCGGGGTTCCTGATCCTGCCGTTGCGCGGTGTGCTGTACACACTGTCCAACGATCCCTATTGGCTGGTGGCGGTACAAATGCTCGACGGCATCGGCGCAGGTATTTTCGGTGCGCTGTTCCCGGTGATCGTCAAAGACCTGACCCAAGGCACCGGGCGCTTCAACGTCAGCCTGGGCGCACTGTCCACAGTATTCGGCCTGGGCGCGGCGTTAAGCAGCAGCCTTGCCGGCTTCGTGGTCCAGCAGGCCGGCTACAATGCTGCGTTCCTGACCCTGGCGTTTGTCGCCGCAGCTGCACTGGTGCTGCTCTGGCTCGCGATGCCGGAGACCCTGGCAAAACCATCTTTCGAGTGCCATACAACTGTCGCCTGACATATGCGACAATGCGCGCCAAATTCCAACACACATCCCCCATTTTCTGCTCAGCGACCGGGTTTCGCGCCTTGATGTCGCTGTTGATGCATGCCTGAAGGCTCCTGCCGCAATGCTTGCAACTCATTGATAGGTAAAGTAATTGATCTCCACAGCTAACATCACCATGCGGTATGGAACGCATTCTGGTGATCACTGCTGATCAGTGTTTACTGGGCCATGTCGTCATGAGTAATCAACCATAACTCACCGAAATGCACCCGTTGGTCCCATAACTGGTCCCAACGGGTCAATTTCAGCCCATGCCGAAACTGCATACTCCCCCTCTCCGGCGTTCTGCCGACTAAATCTCAAAAACCAACACTGTTAACCTGATGAAATTCAAAGCCTGCGCATGTTTTCTAAATCTCGGAGGGAATCTTGGACGGTCTACCTGCACAATGACGGACTTGATGATTGGTTATGATGTGCCTTCCTACTGAATAGAGAATGGAAATGCGCTTCAAATTGCTGGCCTTCGGCGCCGTTCTTCTCGTGGCGGCGGCCGATTACTTTCTACTACCTTCCGTTCTGATTGGACTGAGGTCAAACCCTCAAATACAGAGCTACAAGGCGAATCCCGACCTAACATTTCAGGTCGTCAGCAAGTGTAAGCAGAGCGTTGGGGATACTGATGCTTGCTACCAGGCGTACAGCGCTGCAGTTCAGCTTTCGAACCTCAAGGGCTGCAGCAGTGATGTGATAGCAATAAAGCGGAGATTCAAGATATTGGTTGAGCACGATCTACCTGAGGCTATCGAGAGCGAGCTCGTCACAGAATGTGCCACGATTAAAAATTAAGAATCCATAACGCTGCTACGATATTCAGTTCAAGGAGGAACGCCGATGCCAAACTCAGACCTACTCCCTTCTCTCCTCTCCAAGCTCTACGAAAACCAGCTTGCCCTTGAAGCTGCGATCATGGAGCTATCGAACTGGGTAGAGCAGCGAGGTTCAGGCGACGTGGCTGAAAACGTTCGAGGCGCGCTCGACACGCTGGACCGGAACGAGGAGTTCGTAAAAATGACCCTGGCACTCCTCAACACACCTGAATGACTGCCTCTCGTCGCCTCAAATCGCTTCAATGGCAAACCTCAATTACTGTACACGCATACAGCATTTGAGTTTACCCAGCATGAACATCGACGAAGACACCTCAGAGTGGCTCGGATGCCCTACGCCTCTGGAAATGTACAAACACCAGTGTGCCCTGCTCGAGGATGAGCTAACCGAAACTCAGAACCGGTTGAACAAGGCTCGCAGCAACATCGCCGGGCTGATTCAGATAAACGACCTGCTGACCACCGGCAAGTCGAAGGCGTATGTAGAACTGGAAGAGGCGCTCAAAGAAATCTCTCGAATGAACCACGATAACTCAGAGCTTGCAAGAAAGATCCGAAGCCTCGAGTTGGTAGCCAGTCAGCGAGACCACCTCTTTAACGAGAATCAACGCCTGCTAATGGAGTTGAAGGTCTATAGGCAGCCGCTATCTTAATTCCTCTGCATAGGCGGCAGCCGCCTCCTCTACGAGCTCACGCCACTCGCTTTCGTCAATCACACCGTGCACTTTAATATCGTCTGCCAGCGCGAGGCGTACCTCGTAACGCTCCTCTGGGCTGGTGGAGATGAAGTGAGGGTCGTTGCGCAACGCAAACCACGCTTCCATTGCGCTGATCTGTTCAATATTGATCGCCATGACGAATACCTTCTCCATTGTCTACATTGTAGAGATTGGCTCCGCCCTAGTTGTTCATCTGCGGCGACCAGCGGGGACGACTATGTGCGGGAGACTGTCTCAATACAGCGGCATTCACGACTTCGTGGCAGCGCTGAGCATGCCCAATGCCCTGGTGAACTCCGTCGGTGAACTTCCGCTTGAGCGCTATAACATCGCCCGGACAGACCAGGTTGCGCTGTTGCACGTTCAGGGTGACCTGCTACACGCCGACTCCGTGCCTTGGGGATGGCGGCCCCATTGGGCAAAAGACCGGGCCGCGCCGATCAACGCCCGCGTCGAGAAGGTGGCCCACGGCCCTTTCTTCCGCGCGATCTGGCCGCACCGGGCAATCACGCCCATAGACAACTGGTTTGAGTGGGTCGATGAAGGCGGGCCGAAGAAACAGCCCTACCTGATCCGCCGGCGGGACCGTACCCCAGTGCTGTGTGCCGCAATTGGCCAACTGCCGGATGCGAACGAAGGCCCAGGCGAGCACGACGGCTTCGTCATCATCACCGCCGACAGCGCCGGAGGCATGGTGGACATTCACGACCGGCGCCCCGTAGTGCTGACACCGGACCTGGCCCGTGAATGGCTGGACCCGGCCACGCCCAAAGAGCGCGCCGAGCAGATAGTGTTGCATCAGGGTGAACCGTCTGAGGTGTTCGAATGGCTCAAAGTCGGTCAAGACGTGGGCAACGTTCGGAAAAAGGATGCCCAGCTAATCAAGCCGATTTAGCTGACCGCATCAGGATCATCTTATCGACCAAACTCTCTCCATAATCATTACAATAAAAAGCATCCAGAAAATCACCAGCAATACCGTACCCGCAATCCATCGCAGTCCCATAATCAAAATCCTAACTCCGTCACCAGCTTTCTAACACGCAAACCAAAAATGGTATGTAGGACAATTCCTATCCTGACGTACGCCTGTAAATCTCTTAAGGCAATCAGTACTCGGTTACGGCGATTCGGAATACCGCGCGCCCACTAAAAATGTGACATGGACCAACAAAGTTTTCACCTTGATCTCACGCGGCCACTACAGCAACGAGCCTAATCTGATTGCTCCATCAGTCGGGAGTTATCTATGTCTATCGGAGCAGTAATCGCGTCGAGTCCAGTGACAATCAGCGGGCAAAAACCTGCCCAAACCCCACCTACTGTCAAAGGAGATCAACCCACGAATACCACAACCGCCACAGCGGCACCCGCTGCCAGCAGCGTGGCAGCAGTGCTAAAAGAGGCCACCGAAACCGCTGCACAAACGGCTCAAGAAGCAGGCCACGGTGATCGCCAGGCTCAGCGGCTGATCCAACAGCATCAACATCATCAAACCACTGCAGCAGCGCCTGCTACCGGAGTTGTGAATGGCAGCGGGCAAATAACCGGTGAGCGCATAAACACCAAAGCTTAATGTCTTTGCTCAACACCCAAAACTTACAAGCCTTGCTTCGGCAGGACTTGTAAGCTGCATTCGAGGCGCGCCAGCAGAGATTGGCGAAAGTGGAATGAAGGGCACTTACTCTAGTTGTGCAGTTCGCGTATATACGCCTGGCACGCCCGAAGCGCGATCAATCCGTTATCGCCCTCACCGGTGATGGCGATAATTCGTTGAGCATGTGCCTGGTCAAGTTGGGCTCGGCGGGCTGCATGAACCACGCGGACGGCGCCGGGGGCGGCAGGCACGTTGCAGTTACTGGCTGTATCCGTTGCGTCGAGAAGGACTAACAGCTGGAAATCAGCAGTGGCAAGGCGATCGCGCAGAGGATCCTGGTTACGTTGGGTGCCGGAAGGTCTCGGGCGTGTTGTTGGTATTGGCCCGCTCGTCGACTTTCTTGCCCATGCGCCAGTCTTAGACCTGATAGGTCGCGCAGCGGCATGGCGGATATTCACAGTCGCCGCCCGGTCCGAACTGACTCAGGAATGGTTGGACCCGGCCAGACCCCAGGAACGCGCCGAGCAGATAGTGCTGCAACAGGGCGGACCGGCTGAGAACTTTGAGTGATTCAAGGTAGTTACGACCGTGGGTAGTGTTCGCAACAAGGGGCCTGAACTCATCGGCCTATCAGCTAGGGCGTGGAGAAATACCACATCACGAATACCACGGCGGCGACCCAGCCAAGCGTAAGCAGAAACGAAAGGCCTGCAAGCTCTTTATCCATGTCGCCTTACCAATAAGTACACGATTGCAGTAGGAAAACTACCGGCAATAATAGTTCAGCGTATTCAGTGTGCAATCGCTCTCACATACGCCTGGCATGCCCGCAGGGCGATCACGGCGTTATCGCCGTCGTCGGTGATGGCGATAATTCTTTGAGCATGCGCTGGGTCAAGTTGGGCTCGACGGGCTGCATGAACCACGCCGACGGCGCTGGGGGTGGAAGGCACGTCGCAGCTACTGGTTGAATCCTCGGCAAGGAGGACTGACAGCCGCACATCAGCAATGGCAAGGCGATCGCGCAGAGCAGCCTGGTTACGTTGGGCATCGGAAAGTTCTCGGGCGTGTTGTTGGTCCTGGCCTGCCAGCTTTTGCTCCAGGGTCAGGCGCTTTTCTTGTTCGGCGCGGGCCTGTGCGGCGGCGGCCATGCTGATTCTGTCCAGGTCACCCTGATGCAGCCCGGCCTGCTCGGCGAGCTTATTGCCCATGCGCCAGCCCTGGACCTGCCAGGTAACGCCGGCGGCCCCGGCCATGAGCACAAGGATCAGCACCGCCAGGTCGGCCAGTTTCTGCACCGGCGTCATGACAGCGCCCTGCGCACGCCTTCGGCCAGAACCGCGTCAGGGAAGGCATACCCCGCGTTCTCGTGATGGATAATTGCCTTCACGAAGCCAGCCATAACTTCCGGCTGAGCCAGATCGATCTCGGCGCCGGGCCTGGTACCAGTGTTCATTTCAACGGCGCGAACGTAAGCAGCGGTGTCGTTCTCCACAGAAGGCGCCCACCGACCGATAATTGCCTTTACCGTCTTTAATCCGTACTTACGCTGGTACGTCAGTAACACCTTGCCAAGGGCGCGGATTCCGTTCTCGGCGGTGTCGAATCGGGCAAATCGCTTTTCTATGCTGGGATCTGGTTTGAGTTGGCCTTTCCAGTCATTGGCGGGGTTGTAATCGATGTTGCCCGGGTTGCGGTTGCGCACCCCGCGGGTTTCAGTAATCGGCATGGCATTCTCCAGGCAATAAAAAACCCGCTCAATGGCGGGCTGCTTTGTTCAACTGGGATCAGGCTTCGGGCGCCTCTTCCCCATCGTTGATAGATAAATTCTGAGGCATGCTGACCACTGGCAAGTCGGGCACCAAAATGTGCAAGGTGATCATGTGCTTCAGGTCATATGGCTGACCGTCCTTGGTCACCGTCACGGTCAACAGACCATCCGCAAATTCAATCTCAACATCTGCTCGACGGTCTACCTGGTTGACGGTATAGCCCCAGCCGTCGTCAATCGGTGGGAATGGGACCATGCCCAGACTGCCGGTGATTTGATAAACGCCGATCGATAGGCGCGCTGAGGTAACTGCACTGCTGCCCAGCGTGACCAAATCATAGGTCGCGCCCGTGGCCCCTAAAACGTTGATTGCTGCTCTTGCCATGATCAGATCGCCTTGAGTGTGCCGTCGGATGCGCGAGTGGTATTGGCGGTGCTGTAAAACTTCGCCCAGGCCGACCATCCCGACGATCCTGTCAGGCGCCGCATCATCATCTCGGTTGTCGCGTAATCAACCGCGATCTGCGCGCCGTAGTTGTAGGTACCGTCGAAAGTCGCGGAGAACTGCTGAACAACACCAAACCCTGAGCCGTAGTCCGGCCGGCCGCTGGTCGTGGACGAATAACGGTAGGTACCTGTCTTGCTGACCTGGCTACCGCTTATATCGCTGCACAGGGGAAGGCCAGTTGAGTACTCAACACCATTTCCAAAGGCCCCTACTCCCATGACGTTGCCGATGTCGGTGCCGATATTGGCGTTAGATGCGGTACCGAGCAGAGCATTACGCGCATATAACTCTTGAGTCATGGCGTTGATTTTTACTGCTGTGCTGCGCGTTGTATCTCCACCGGCACCGGTTGGCGCTGTGCCGATATTAATCTCTTGTCTTGCCATGTTTCCTCCACTAACTTATTTTCTTCGCAAACAGCACAGGCAGAAACAGGCTGCTGCCGTTGAAATCGCCGATGTTCTGTAGCACTACCGAGACTCTGTTGGTGTTCCTATTTTGAGACAGCGAAAGCTTGCCGAATGTATCTCGGCATGGAAGGTCCATGGAGATATTGTTGATCATCATGAAGTCGCCGTTATTGATAGGCGCCGACTGAGACAAGTAGAACGACCAGCGGCCAACGGATGTGTTTACCGATCCATCAAACTGCCAACTAGATACGACCGTTGTGAACTGCGCGCATGGCGTTCCGCTGTCGAATAGCTGCTTCCCGCTCGAATCCCACAACCGCATGCCGTAGGTGTCAGTAGGGGTTGACGCGTAAGCTGCCAGGAAGTACTCCCCTGAGCCAACGTTTTGCCCTGCGCCATTACCGAAGCCAACCCAGTTACCCGGCCCGCCAAGTATTCGGCACCACTTGAAAACCGCCACTGCATCATCAGGCTTCACAAAGATAAGAGGGGCTTCCTGCGATGTGATCGCCTGGGGAAACAGCACGCCGTTCGGGTTGTATCGCCCGCTTGCGAGGACAACCAAGCGCGAATACTCCGAGTCAAGGGTTATAACGTCTTGGTTGTTGCTGAAGGCAAAGCCGTACGCCATTATTTGTACCTCAATACTAGAACTCGTTGCGTGGAAACGCCTACCCGCCCCTGCGGGAAGTTCCTGTTCCTTGACCAGACAATGATTGCGCCTTCGAGAACCTGGCAGTCGAACTGCACTGAGCTCGCGTCCTGCGATGATGAGTCCCCTGTCCAGTTGCTGTTATTTGGCAGGCATATACCAATGCAGTTCGAGGGGGAAACTCCCGGCACGGCTATCTGCACGTTAGTCTGCTGATAGGTAATAAGGGCGGAATAAACCACCCTTACTGTGAACGAGGTTTCGTCAAGCTGAAGGGCGCCGTTAGTGCCCCATATCCTTATCCCGCTACTCACTCTGTCAGATCTCCAATTTGAACGCGTTTGTTGCCGCCGGCATCCCAAAACCGTAGAGACCGATTTGTCATCATTGATCTACCTTGGCCAGGAACTACTCCGTTCATCTCGAAGGTCCCATCAAAGAACAACTTCCACCCCGCCTTGCCCGGGTCGTAGTTGTTCGACTGGATGTAGTTGCCGATCTTGGCATTGGTGATCGTGCCGTCTTGGATGAATGCAGCCTTGATGAAGGTCTGCCCGCCCGTAACCGCAAAAGGCACCGTGCCAGCCTGGCCGATAGCGAACCGGTCGGCGTCGATGATGAACTGCGACTGCAAGCCGCCTGGGCCGTTCTCCAGACCAAGCCCGATACCGGCGTACTTATAGAGGCCGGTGGCGGATTCATACTGCATCCGCACCGACCAGTTCGCCGTGACCTTGCCGTTGACGGTCTGGATTGCCGTGCTGTTGGTTTGGATGGCGAGCGAGTTGCCGTTAACTGTCGTCCTGACGGTTTCAAGGCTAGTTGCCAAGGCACCATCCGCATTGAGGCGCGCAGCCTGCTCCGTGGCAATGGCGGCTGCGTTGCTGGCAACCTTCACCTCCACCGAGTCCATGCGCTGGCCCTGCACAAGATCTCCCTCGATCAGCGCTGACTGAGTCGACCAGACGCCGACATAGGCTGCGTCCGAACCCATCAAAGCGCTGTCGTCACCTTGGAGGGGTGGGTTCACCTGCAGATAGATACCGTCCACCCGTTGCGCAGTGGTGGTGACCTTGCCGTCGAGCGTGGTCACCGTAGCCTTGAGAGTACTCAGTCCGCTGGCCGTGGCGCTCACGCCGGTGACAGGGTCGTTGACCGTGGCCTTGACCGCGCTCAGCTGCGAAGCCTGTGAGGTCACCTCGTTACCGATCTCGGTAATACTGGCGCTGTTCTGCTGGATTTGCACAGCCATCGCGTTGGTGGTCTCGGCGAGAGTGCCCATGTTGAACCAGCAGTTTGCATTCGGCGGGGGCGTATTTGCTGGTACCGGGCCTATAGCCTGGAACAGGTTTTGGCCTTGGCGAACAATGTCACCCTTGACGTAGGTCTTGGCCGGGTCGTACTCCAGAGCGTCAACGATTTGATCAATCAGACCTTCCAGCTCGTCCTTGGCTGCGTTGATACGGCTATTCACCGAGCCGGGGCCGTTACCATCGATGAGGTTGATGCGGTCATTCAGCAGTTGCGCAAGCTGGGTTTCATCTATCTTGCCTTTGAGAGCATCAAGATAGGTGCCGACGTTGTTGGAGGTTGCCGTGGGCACGTACAGGAACGCACTTTTCCCATAGGCGTTGGACGAGCGGATGAAGTAGTAGTAGTTCGTGTAGAACGCCAACCCGGTGTGAGTGAAGCTCAGGCCCTGACCAAGATAGGTAGATTCCCCGGCCGTGGCCTGCGGTGTCACGCTGAAGAAGTATTCGTATGTCCCGCCGTTGAGGCCGTGAAGGACGTTGTTCGGCGTCAACGTTATGGAGTCAATTGAGGACTGAACAGAACAAGATTCCGGGATTGGTGGCCCTTGAATGCTTACTGTGATCGTTACTTCTCCGGAGCGGGCCATCGGGCCGATCGCCGCAACGCTCATCGTGTAGCTTCCAGATGGAAGACCGTTGATTTGGCAGCTATTACTGGCTGCCTGGACGGTGTGAGACTGCGCTACACCAGAGCCCTGCCGGATAATCACAGCGTACTCAGTAACGATACCTGCCGGCGCCATCCACGAAAGCACGCCTTGAACAACTTCTGCACCGGTGTCCTGCATCCAGGTGAGGCCTGTTGGCGAACCGAGACCGCCCGACGGTAGGCTGATGAAGCCCAAAGGGTCATAAGGCTGCCCGACCGCGTCGTCGAAAATTGCGACCTCGTACTGCTGCACCTGGACGTTGCACCCTTCGTTGTCGCCCATTGACCAGTTCGTCACGATGAACTCGCCAAGGATGTTCAGAGAGGGCAAATTGACGCGCACCACTCGCCCGGGGCGGCAGTTGTAGCCTGAGAAGTTCATCGGGATCGTGATAACGCCGCCCGCCCGGCGCCGGCGCAACTCAATGTTGGCCAGGCGCTGAGGCTGGTAGGCATCGGTAACGTATGAATAGGTGAGCGTTTCGGCTGCTTCGCCACCATCTTCCGTCACCCATTCAGAAACACTGACCTCTGGATAGTCGGTCTCTGTCCAGGATTGTGATGGATCGATAAAAGTGCCGCGAACGGTGTTGATGGCAGAGTCGTTGGTCGGTTCGGTGCTGCCACCGATCGTACCAATCACCATGTCCTCGGTGATTTCAAAGTCGTACGGCCCGTAGTAGGCCCCGGCCTGCAGCATCCATCGCCCGCCAACACGGATCAATCTACCAGCACATGCAGCCTCAAGCTTTTGCAGCACCCCAGACTTCAGCTCGTCGGCACCGATGACACACGCACTACGGTATCGCTGACTTACAGAGCCATCGGCATTGGTCACAGCCTCGTCACAGACGTTCGCTGCGCTGGCAAATGTCGAAAAAACGATCTCGTCATCTGGAACGTTGCACCGACTGCGCAGGTACCAGAGGATGTGCAGCGCAGTGTTTGCACTGTAACCGCAGGTGTTGGTGCGCGGATCGAAAACGTCGTTTCGCCCGCGCACGATGAAGCGAACATCAGGTATACCCGATGGGAACTTCACGGAGCTATACATCAGCGATAGCCGAACAAAAGAGAGGCCGCGGCCAATCTGAGAGTCTTTCCAGTCGGGGCAGTTCGCCTTCAGGAAGGAATTCACCTGGGTAGGGTTTACGACCAGCTCATAGCTCGCAAAACCAGCAAACGAGGCGATAGGCTCTTCGCCCAAGTATATGTCCTCGAGCGCATCTACAGCGCCTTCGCACAACACATACACCAAGTGAAGCCATTCCCCCTCCGTCTGTGCGCCGCTCTGCTCTTGGGCCCACACCAGTACGCCACCTGTTGCTACCCGACCGAGAATGAAACGGACAGGTGCTTTCGAAGAACGAACTGTTTGAGCTGATGGCTCGTTGTCCCGCAAAGGAGACTTGGTGTTCAGCTTTTCCTGCTGCTCTGCCGCATAGAAAGCCAAGCCAGCGCCAATAACAGCGCCCACCGGGCCGCCCTGCACAAAGCCGATTACGGCACCGACGACAACCTGGGCAATTTTCTTTACGCCGCCACTCATTATTCGATCCTCCAGGCGGCTTTGGGCTCGCACTCAATGCGGTGGGCACCGTCCTCGGTTGCCGACCAATAATCACCAGCCCAATAAACAGCCATGCTCCGGCCGCCAGGGGCGTCGTACAGCACCACATCGCCTCTCTGGATGAAGGCCAGCGACACCCTTTGAAAACATGCGTCCCACGCCGCCTCCAGGCTTCCGTGCCTGCGTTTCAACTGGCGCTTGGCACCTGCCTCGGTTTTGTACTGGCCGCGATAGTCAGCAGCTGGATCGACTCCGCAAACCGCGCTCGCGCAGTCGGCGGCAAACAGGCAGCAGTCAAATTCGCCCCACAAAAAAGGCCGCCCTTGGGCAGCCTTGATTGTTTCGTTCAGACGCATGGTCCAGTCGCGATATCGCATTGCTAATCCCCGTAGTTGAAGGCCGGCGCGTCCTTGCTGGAGCCCCAGTAAATTGGCCACTCGGACATTTGCGCGATGGCGTAGAAGAAGCGATCGCCCTGGTGGCGCGCACGGTGGTTTTCGTCCGTGAAGCGTTCGGTGCCGGTTCTGCTCCACTCGGCCATTCTGTCCACCACCGGCACAGTGATGCTGTTGCCGTCCTCACCATTACCGGCAAAAGAGAACTGGGCAGCGTCCATTCGCCCCGAGAACAAAATATCGGATGCGTAATTTCCAGCTTCGTCGAAAACGATAAACAGAACCTTGGCAGCCCTCCCGCGGCAGCCCCGAATATTGGTTTCGGAAAGAAAGTAGGAGTCGAGACCGCTCAGCTTCAGGTCTACCGACATTGGCGAGTTCGAATTGTCACTCTCTTGCGACTGGCTGACTTGACCGAAATTGCCCACGCCTTCGTAGGTTATCCCGTCTACCACCAATTGGCCGGTACCGGTATGGGCGAACACCATGCCGTCGACGAAGTCGAGCTGCACCGCATACACGGGCATGAATTTGCCAGTGGCGATGATGTTCACCACGCTCTGGCTGAATGGAAATGCAGACGGCATCAGAAAGCCTCCCTGAATTGATAGGAGCCGTTGGCAACAACTGGGCGCACAGACATTGCCCATGTATCCGAGGTCATCCGCATTTCTGAATAAGGGTTCAAGTATTCGACAGCGGCGCCAACCGCGAGCGTTTTTCGGATACGCTTGTTTAGCGAAAGAGTGGCCTGGCCCTGAGCGTTCGATGTCGCGATATCCGTAACTTCGAACATCTCGCCGGCGACTGTTACGTAATCGCCTACGCGAAATATCACCGCATTGGGAGTAGCGCCCCCCACAACCATAGCCCTTCCCTGGGCATTTCCAGACACCACCTTAATGGCTCCCATGTCCGCCACGCCACGTCTAGTGAATGCTGGCATATTGAACGTCCCAAACATGCCGTCCAGCCTTCCCAAGAATGATGTCATCTCGCGCTCTTGCGCCCTGGTCAGGACTTCGAACGTCAGCGTGCACTGCCAATAAGCCCCTGGATATCCCACTATCTGCTGGGCGTTCGATAGCGAAGAGGTGAAAGCCCTGTTGTTATTAACAAGGCCCCACGTCATTTCTGACGGGTGCAGCGAAGCAGGCCAAGCGATAGCCATTGATTACTCCTTACTCAGTTAGCGGCGCTTGATCAGCTGGAGGGCTGGGCCATTTGTTTTAAGGTCTTTCAAGACCAGCTGATAGCCGCCCTCGGCGCCGCGACGAGCCGCTTCCTGAATCTTCATCAAGGTTGCTTCGTCGGCATTGCCTTGCACGGTGATGTGCTGGGTAACCCCACCGACAGAAACGGAGGCGGGGCCAGAGTCGCCGGACTGGCTTGATCCGCCACCGCCAATCATGCTTACCCCTAGAGATCCGTCTGCCGATCTCTTGAGCGGCACAATTGCCTCCGGCCCAGCCTCGGCGAAGATGCCTGCACCTTTAGCAAAGGCAAACGTCTGTGGAGTGTTGTAGACCTGGTTCGAATACGCTGAAAGGCTTGGCGAGTCGTACACGCCGCCCTTGGCGTTGGCAGTGATAGCGGTGCCAATGCTTGCGCCGAAGCTCGTTTTGTCGCCCCCACCAAGGAGACCGAACGCACTACTCAGCAGACCCGCCGCCGCCTGCCTAACCTGAATGCGGATCAGGTCTTCGATTATGGAATCTGCAAAATCCTTGAAGGACAGTTTGCCAGTCTTCACGAATTTCACGACCCCATCCTCGAGGTTACCAAAAGCATCGGTGAATAAACTCTTGGTTTGACCCGCAACATCACTAGCCGACTGCAGATAGTTCTGAAAAGCAGACGTCGCACCGCTACGCCAATTTCCCTGGGCCTCCGACATCTTGTCGTAGTTATCGACAACGGTGTCGCGGTACGTCCGCTCCGCATCCTCAAGACTGGCCAGGTCGCGCATGTAGTCTTCCTGGCTGTACTTGTCCGGCGCAGTCTTGCGGCGATCCAACAGCTTGGCGCGCTCGTCGTTGAACTTGTCCGTGGTTGCATCGAGGCTCGCTTGCAGTGCCGCTTGCCGGTCTCCCAGACCCAGCCCATTTGCTGCGCGGGAGCCAGCGGCCTCCAGTGCTGCTCGCTGGCGCTCAAGCTGATTGACGTACGCCTCAGAGGCGGCCGTCAACTGCTCCAGTCGGCCTTTCTCGTTTGTGGCAATGACGGTCAGTTGGCTGTCTGCATCCTTCTGAGCCTTGACCATCCCCTGCCGTGCATCGGCAATCTTCTGATCAAGCTGGATGCTCTGAGCCGCCGTCGTGGTCTTCTTGCCTTTCGTCGCCTCCAGGGCGTCAATCTCGGCCTGGTACACAGCCGTAACATCGTCCTTTTCCTGATTGATCAGGGCCGACCTTTGCTTGGCATAGTCCGACAGCGAAACCACGCCGGCCTTCTGCTGCGCCTCCAGTTCTTTCTGGGCATTCCGGTATTCATTGACGATGTCGGACAGGTTGTTTTTGGCGTTGTTGAAGCTGGTCAGATCGACACTACCGGCTCCGGCTTTTGGATCTTTGTTGTCTTCATCAATTTTCTTGCGCAGCTTGTCATAGGCTCCGCCGGAGAACTTCTTGCCATCGAAGTCAACACCATTCAGCGTTGCGGACTTCTGACCTGTTTTTTCTGCATCCTGATACAGCTTGGTGAACTGATCGTTTAGCTTTTTGTAGGCCTCCTTGCGTTTACTCAGCGGGTCCAGGCTGTCCATTTGCTTGTCCAGTTCCTTCTGGACCGCGATAAGCTCCTTGTTAGCATGTGTTATTTCGCCCGTGGTCGCAGTGAGACTTTCACTGGCTGCCTGGCGAGCCTTGAGTGCGGCGAGCTTCTTCTCTAGCGCCTCAGTTGAGTCGTCATCTTCTCCCGTGCCCAGGCCGAGAGCTGAGTTCAGCGAACTTAGGCCATTAGAAATTGCGCCAGCAAACCCGCCGCCTTTGCGAGTGTCCAGCACGCGCTGAACGATTTCAATTTGCTTGGACAGATCTGGAAACGCCTCTGCCCGGATGTATGCATAAGCTCGCTTTGTAGCAAGTCCGATGTCATCCCAATCTCGCTCTATATCGGAGAGAGATGAGCGGTAGGCCTTTAAGCGCTCCTGCGCCGAGAGGTTCAGGTTTTCGCTTAGGACGTCTAGCGCACGCTGATGATCTCCCTGATCATCAATGCCCTTGATGACCTGGTACTGCTCGTAAGTAAGCAGGCCATACTTCTCACTGATCTTGGATGCCGACTCGGTAGCTGTGTCGCCCACATTGGCCAGGGACGTAGCGATCTCTCCCGCGCCCTTTCCGGTTACTTCTCCGATGGCGGCTGCCGCTTGCGCCAGATTTTGCATCTGAGTGCCACTGGTAGCTGCGCCGGACGCCAGTGCGATAACGGCTTCGCGAGCCCCGGCGAGATTTCCAGTTAAAACCCCGGTCGATTCGCTCATAGCCTTCAGGCTGGCAATGCTTTGGCCTGCGTCGTTCGATCCGCCGTTGATAGCGACGTTGAATTCTCTAGCCCGCTTCATTGCATCAAAATAGGCATATCCAATACTGCCCAGCACAGCAACGAGAAGTCCGGCAGGAATGACCATTCCCGCTAGGCTTTTTGCAGATTCGCCTGCTCCAGCTCCAAGCTGGGCAATAGCACGAGCCCCGCTCCCCAGGTCACCCGATTGCAGTGCATTGGCAAGCTGCATTACGTTCTCTTGGGCCTGGCGAGTGCCGAGCTTCAATTTGTCGAACGCAGTCTCCGTCGCGGTCAACCCGGCACGGTCCTTACCGATCTTGGCCAAGGCATCTTGGTATCGTTCGGCATCTATCTGACCTGTTTTGTGCAGGTCGTTTAGCGCTTTCTCTTGGGACTCCAACTTCGCCAGCTTGGCGGTCACTGGGTCAATCCCGTTGACGGTGCGTTTCAGCGCCTCAATCTGGCGGTTTTCGGTCTTAATCAGCTTCTGTTTCTGCGCCAACTCCTTGGCTTCGGCCTTCTCGATTTTGTCGTAGGCCTTGCCCAGCTGATCTTGATACTTGGCCTGATCTTCGATAGTGACCAAGCCGCCTTTTCGAGCGCGCTCCAACAACCCCTCTGCCCGCACTAAGGATTCAATGCTGTCGATATTGCCCGTCATCGCCTTGTCGAGTTGGCTGATAACGGTTATTTCTGCGGCGGCGCTTTCAGTCGCTTTGCGGTTTGCACCGGACCTGCGATCTATCGCGGCAGTGGACTTATCAACGCCCTGGGCTACTTCATTTTCTGCCTGAGTGATCTTCTTGCCCGTGTTGGCCAGGCCTTCACCAGTCTTGCCTAGGTCGTCGATTGCCTTCTGTGCACCTTCTGCCGAGTCGACCAATTTATCCAGGTCGTCAGCGGCCTTTGCTGCTTGCGAGGACTCAACGGCGATGCCCAGGGAGGCGAAGTTGGTGCTCATTATTTTTCTCCGGGCAATAAAAAACCCGCCGGAGCGGGTTTGTGAGGGTGTTTATTTAGTGCTGATTAAAATATCCGAAAGCCACAACAGCTATTCCCAACAACAAAACGAGAATAGTTCGGTGGCTTCTCATAGGCCCATACACAGAGTCGTGCGCAGCCTTTGCTTCAGCGTCAGTGATTGGCGTCAAATCGCTTCCGCAGTGCTTGCACTTGGATGCCTGCATTTTTACAAACTCTGAGCAGCTAGGGCAGGCCCTCTCCCCGTTAGAGTTGACGAGAAGTCCCTTCTTGATAGGCGAAGATTTTTCTGGGGCTGGCTTGATTATTAGATAAATGACCAGGCCAAGAACAGGAAAGAAAATTCCCACCAAAAACCCTTCGAAAGCCGACCTGTTCTTCGAGTTTGCCGCCACGGCCGTGAGTCCGGCAACAATGAGCCAACCCAGAACGATAACCTGTGACATATCAACTTCTCCTTAGATACTTAGAAGCTGCTCGGCTGCACGGCTATCGACCCACCACCAGCGGGAAGGAAAGCTCTGAATTTCTTTTGCTGGCCCTGCTTCAAAACTACTGACGTTTCCATTCGCTCGGGGTTCGCTGCGCAAAGTGCCGAACCATCCAATGCGGCGCCTAACAACCACTCACCGGAAGGCACCTGGAAGACAGCCTTCTCGCCGGTGTCCAGCTTTGCCACGGGAGCACCATTTAGGAAGATGGTCGCGAAGCAGCCGCCGCCGAGAAACCCTGTGTCTCTCGTCACGATTAGCGAACTACCACCAGACACTGGCTTTTGGTAGCCGCTTACCCTTTCGGATGGCGCTGGGCGAGCCTTGTCGGACGGAACTGGTGAAGTCGCACAACCAGCCAGCAACGCTACCGCCAGAGCACCTACGAATAATTTCATGTCGTTCCCTCGTTGATATGTGGCGAGACTTTATCACCAACAACGGAGCAACACGAAAGCCCCGCATGGGCGGGGTTAATTCGTGGCGGTAGTTAAATGTGACTCAGGATCACATCTGAAATCTAACGTCGGACGCCGCCGGCAACGACGGCCGGAAGCCCGGACCGAAGCTGGTCGGCCAGCCTGGCTAGCATCTCCTGGACAGACTCTTTCCACAGAATCTGCTGCACCGGCTTGCCGTCGCTGTGTTTCTTGCCAGTGTCGGTGATGACCGCGAAGAGCTTGCCGTCAGGCGTAACCTCCCAGCGCTTCTTGCCAGGCTTGTAGATCACCTGATGTTGTAGCCCGCACTCGGCGAGCAACTTGTTCATGCTCACAGCAGTCATGCCGAACTTCGCGCCAAGCTCGGTTGGGGTGAAGTTCATTTCCTGCGACTCATTGACGAGCCGCTTAACGCCGGCCATTTCCATCAGGTCCACGCCGATAGCGGACTTGACCATGCTATTGGCGCTCAACAGAGCTTGGTTACCTTCAAGACCGAAGCACTCTGCGATGCGCCGGGCGGCGTCAAGATTGTCGGCCGCAATCGGCAGTCTTTTTTCTTGTGGAATGACATGGTCGTTGGCAGCAACAGTGTCGAACGTGCGAATCACGTGAAGGCTGAAGACTGGGCTGACCCACATAGCGTAGGAGAACACGAGCTCCTTCACTACGTAGGTGCCACCATACCTTCCCGGCTTTGAGGCAACCGGCACGTAACTCTTCTCAGTAGCAGAATTAGAAATCGCCTCCGCAAGCTCTACCGTCTCCGGACGCTTCATGAAAAATGCTGGCTGATGCCGAGGCTCCCCGCCAGCCGCACGATGAAAGTCGTTCAGGCTGAATCGGCCGTCTTGGTCTTGGTGAATCTCAATGCCCGCGATCATCAGCGCATTCATGCTACAGCCCTCCGCGCAGCTTGGTAGAGCGACCGGCGACGCAGATTTTCGGTAGCCCGCGCTACGAACTCAAACATCTCCGCCGTCGAAACCGGCATATCCCCGTCAACGAGCATCGACTTCATGAACTGCTGCCGGGTCAAAACGAATGCCCCCATTGGCACGGGCGTGACCTGCCGATTGCCGTGATGGTCGGCGCTGACGAGATATCGCTCACACTCTCCAAGTTTGTCGGGGATATCAAAGGACTTGCCCTGCCCCTTCGGAATGAATTCACCCTCAAGAACTGCGTAGGCCGCGATGAAGTTGCACGCCGACTCGAACTGGCTTGCAGGGATTAGCTCAATGCGCGGTACGTTGAAGCGTGTGTGCACTGCTGAATAAATACGTGCGGAAGCACTACGCTGAATGGAGGCTGGAAGATGTGCCACCTTGTGGCGTGCCAAGCCTTTCAGGGCATTTGTCTCGGTCATGTCGACCAGATCATCCATCAGCGCCTTCATTTTATTGCTGGAATCTTGGTAGCTGCCCTGCTTGCGAATCGCCGGGAGGACTTCAGCGGTGACCCACTTCTTAAAGCGTTTGGCTTCAGCCTTACGGCTGCGCAGGATTGCCGAGTAAAGGCCTGACTCGTTAATGACCAGCATTTCCTGATCGCCGCCAAGGGTCTGCACAATCGACAGACCCTTTTCATCGTCGTCCAAATGCCGAGTCATCGCCGACGCTTCGCTGTACTGAAGCGCAGCAGAAACATCGTTAGCCACGAACCACGGCTGATCATCAATCAACAGCGTACGTACCTGCTGCTTGCCGAAATTGAACGGGATGACATTCGAAACGGTTGTGCTAACATCGCTCATGACGATTTCTTCCTGGTAGTTGATCTCGTTACCTGAAGCCCTGGCCTGCACGCCGGGGCTTCTTCGTTTTAGGCTATTGCCTGCTTGCTCTGCTGCATTTCCCGCCATTTCAACCCTTCCTCGATCAGCATTTCAATTTCGGTATTAAGGCTGCGTCGGTATATCTCTGACTGCGCTTTCGCGGCTTCTCTTACGTGAGGCCTTAGGCGCAGTGGGTATGGACTGATTGGTGTCTTCGCTGCCATGGCTGGCTCCTTGCAATGTGAATCTATTAGATATCACCACACCCATAGAGTCAAATAGATTCTTTGATCTCAAACAGATTCTTTTCGCATACTCGCCATACACCTTGAGCCCTAGGACAAACATGAGCGAGAAGAAGCAGCAGGCCGCCTATCCATTGCGGATGACGCCAGAACTCAGGGATGCAATTGAGAAAGCAGCGCAAGATTCAAAGCGCTCGCTGAACGCAGAGATCGTCACCAGGCTTGAGCTCAGCCTGATAGCGGATGACCGCTCTACTACATTTTTGAGCGCGGAGAAGGCACGAGAGTTAGTAGCGCTGGCAGAGGGCAATCTCACCAAGAAAATTCACGACTCAATACAACGATCAATCGCCCTATCAGCAGTAGGGGGGCAAACTCGCGTCGTAGTGTCGCTATCTCCGTTCAATCTCGACTCAAACGACGACGCTCATATGGATACACTGAAAACCGTGATCCGGCGTCTCGAAGATGCTGGATACTCAGTGGAGATCAATGGCCTTGACCGCATCACGCTTTCTTTCTGATCGCGCCCATCCAGTCAATGGGTATTGCCACTGTCAACACCCCGACCAAGCCCGGCCCGGCGCCAACCAGTGAGGAACCATGGATGTCCTGGTGGAATAAACTCTTCGGCGGATCGGTTTCGGAGTCGCCCAGCCCACAGCCACAGCCACGGATCGATTTTTCAGATCTGGCTCCCAATGACGATTCGCTGTATCTGGATGCTGCACGCTTTATTATGTCTAGCGGCCACTGCAGCGTGTCAGCGGTTCAGCGCCAACTGAAAATCGGCTACAACCGTGCAGCGCGCCTGATCGAAGCGCTTGAGGATGACTGCGTTATCTCGGTACCTGATGCAGAAGGCCGCCGCCACTTACTCTCCCACCAGCAGCGGGGCGCTGCGCGCCTGTTGCCTTCCAAAGCCGAAATCGAACGGCAGCGAAAGGAGGAGGAGCTTGCTCTGCGGACCGCTTATCTCTCAGAAAAATACGCTGACCAAAGAATCGTCCAGGCAATTCTTGATCAAAAAATCTGGGAGGGAATGACGGCTGCTCATCTATTCGACTCAGCCGGTGAACCAGAGGCAATCGATCAAAAATATATGAAGGCCAAATCCCGCGAAATTTGGAAATATCATCACGAAGGCGGCAACCGATTTTTACTGCGTGTGACCTTGGAAAACGGCATCGTCGTTGGCTGGGACGCAAAAGGTTAGCCCACGACAGGCCCGCTGCGCTTCTTTGCACTCAACAAAACGGAGTAGTCGCTATGAAAATCCTCGAACCTATGTCTGTTGCATGGCGTAATCGTCCAAAGAAGACCTTGGCAGATCTCAACGACTGGGCGCTCGCCTTTATTGGAGGCCCAAGCTTCCTCATTGGGACCTTTTACGTATCAGTCGTCTGGAAGAGCACTCCCGAGTTAATCAGCCTTTCCCAGGACCACGGCCTGCCACCGGCCGCAATTCTAGCGTTTCTTTTACTGGGGGGATTGGCATTGAGTGGATGGTTTTTTTTGACGGTCGCCCGCCGGTGCAACGAACTGCTTTACGAGCGGAATTTCAAGTAACCCAAGCCCGGCCCGCCGGGCTTTTTCTTGCCTGTACAAATCCTCAGCTCGTAAGTGCTTATTTAGAACACATTAAACGCAAGGAGCACTGATGATCGTCTACAAATACATGAGCCTCGCCGGATTGGAAGCATGTCTGAGCAATCGGACAATCAGGTTTACTAAGCCAGTCAATTTCAATGATCCTTTCGATTGCGCCGCATCGGCGGAAACTACAACCGAAGGGTTGAACGTCAGAACAGTTGGTTCCACAAACGCGGATAGGCTTTTCTCGTTCAGAAATGCCTTCGGCATTTTGTCTTTGACTCGGAATCCACTAAACCCGCTGATGTGGGCCCATTATGGACAGAGCCATACTGGCGGCGTGATCGCGATTGACAGCGAGGCGGCAGGCTTGGAGTGCCCGGCCACCAATATCATCACTGCCAGTTCGGGCAACGCTATCTACACGACTGTCCGCCCAAGCCTAGACAGCGACCTTCTACCCTATCACGACGAATTATCCTCTCAACATGACAGGCTAATGCTCCAGCGCCTCTTCCTCTATAAGTCGCTTCACTGGTCGTATGAGGAAGAGATCCGTGTGGCTCGCCGGATTGATTACACACCTCAAGTAAAATTCCAAGATTTCGTGATACCGGCAGATGCCATCATGGGGGTATATCTAGGCGCCAGGTATTTTGCAGCGCTCATCGATGATTTCGAAGGAACCCTTCCCAGGGTGCATCTGCACCACCCGAATTTTGAGTTTCACGTCTGTTATCAGAATCAGCGAACGTGGGATTTGCATTCCGAACCTTATCGGTCGAACGCATAGCGGTTGTCAGATGCAAAAAGCCCAGCGCGGGGCTGGACTAGTCCAAAGACAGCTATCGGCCAGAAGCAGTCATTCAATACTCTACTAACTCAGAGACGACTCAGGGTGGCACGCGTAAATACTAATGGCCATTTGTCATCACCCTGACTATTATTGCCCGTCACTATCTGCCTACCAGGTAAATCGCCGAGTCTCCCCCCGTTGAGCGGGATCGACAGGCAGCGGGCTAATGAGCCAAGGAATTTACGTGTTCAAACCTTTCGCTTTAGCGCTTACCCTCGCGTGTCTGTTCGGCTGCGATCAACAACCTCAGGTCCATAGCGTGAAACCCATCAGTACCCTTCAAGAACAGGAACACGCCCTGATGATTGGTAAATGGTACGGCGAAGCGACAACCCTCGACGGTAAACGTACGCAGCAACTGAGCGAGCGCCGCGCCGATGGCGTCTTCACCACGCACTTTCGCGTGACCGACAAATCCGGCCAATGGATTGAGCAAAAGGAATTCGGCTTATGGGGAGTGTCCGGCAAGATCTACTTCACCATCACCACCGGGAGGCAAGTGGGAGATGAGATCTCTCACGCCATCCCAGGAAACCCTTACCTTAATGACGCGTACGAAATCATTGAGTTAACCGACTCTACTTACCGCAGCAAGGCGCAAGACAGCGGCAGCGACTTCACCCAAAAAAGAGTGAACGACGAGTTTCAGTTTCCAGCGATTCAGGCGGCCAAGCCTTGATGATCGCTCTCACTTGTCCGCTTTGGGTCGGAAGCGTCATCTATGAATGGATGCTTCTGGCCGATTATGGCCGTTGACGACAGATTGATTAAACGCTGCCTGGGAATATTTTTTTAAGACGTCCCCTACATCTGTACGAGGTGCGTGGGCGCCTGTGAATATTGGCCGAAAACTCTAGACTCTGGTGATCATGTGCGACGTGTTGCGGTCCCCAGGCTTCGCTTAGGCTCTACGTGCTCCAGACCCAGTCAATGAATTTGTGCATGAAGCCGTGGGAGCGAACGACGATGCCGGAAAGGTCGCAGGCCCGTATGAGACCAGGTAACTACAAGCTTACGCACTTGGTCGATTGGGAGGTAAAGATTACAAATGCCGTAGTAACGGACGCCCCTGCTACTCTGAGGCTAGAAGTTTTCTAACCTCGGTGATAATCAAGTGGATATCGAATGGCTTTGGTAATACAGCATCAAACAAATCTGGTCTTTGCCTACCAATATCCGCCTGGGCACCGCTCATCAAAATAATCGGTAAGTGATTAGTGGAAGGAAGTGCTCGCACGGCTGTGGCGAATTCTAAGCCGTCCATGACCGGCATCATGAAATCGGTGATGATCAATGCTGGCCTTTCTCTATCAAGCACCTCAAGTCCTTTTTGACCATTACTGGCCGTTACCACCATGAACCCTTCATCTTCCAGCGCGAAGCTGAGAATGTCAGCGATCAAATACTCGTCGTCGACGACCAAGATGGTGGTCATTTTAGTTCAACCCACTCAAAAGCTTAAGAAATTGAACCAGGAAATGACTCAGTGTGCACTGATGGTTCATGTCTTAAAGCCTTTTTCAATAAAACTTCTTGATTATGGATGACAACCTCAAAACGCGAGGGGTCATAAGCGCTATCCCTTACTTTAAGAATGGAAAGCGTCCTGCATAGTTCAGAGTGATTTTCTGAGAATCTCATGAGCATCAGATTGTCGACGATGCTTGACAGGTCCGAGCTTGGCGCACTGACCTCTGAACCAAACAGATCGCGCATTTCCCAAGAGGCGAATACCGTGACCCCCCTGGCCCGCAGCTCGTTCATCAGTGCGCTTAAAAAGTCTGTGATCCTCGCCGGATTCGTTGAGACTCGCGTCATACCGCTAAGGCTGTCGATAAACAGGCGTCTGATACCTTTTTCTTCAACGATAGTCAGTAGTCGTGCACCCAGTCCATCCAGTAAGCCTTCAGTAGTAGGCTGCCAGGCAATGCTCAGGGCGCCACTGTCTTCCATGCTTTTGATATCGATACCCAGTGATTGGCCCTTGAGTCGAAGCCGCTGTGGGCTTTCGTAGAAGCCAAAATGCAGTCCTGGAGAATCTACCGTAGACTCGGCCAAAAATTTCAATCCCAGAGTCGTTTTACCAATTCCGGAAGGCCCCATGACGAGAGAGACACTGGAACTGTAAAGGCCCCCACCCAATATGCCATCTAGTGAGCCAATTCCACTGGCAATGCGCGTCATGTCGGCACTGTCTGGGGCGGATGGATGGCTGTAAAGGCTTTCGAGTCGAGGGTAAACGACCAATCCGTTGTCGTTAATCTCACACTCATGAATACCTGTCATTGCGCCACTGCCACGAGTTTTACGCAGCTGAATACGACGTACTGAGCGGGTGCCGAATAACTCTTCGCCCATTTCAATCACGCCATCAACCATAGTGTGCTCGGGACTGCCATCATCGATACGTGAGCTGGTGAGGAACAATACGGTGCAACCCGCAAAGGCGGCGTGCCCTTGCAGCTCCGAAATAAATTTTTTGGTATCGATGGGCGAATCGGCTTTTGAGCGCGCGTTAAGCAAGCCGTCTACTACCATCACCGTGGCTTTTTGACGAATGATCTCGCGCCGAAGCAGCTTTACCACTTCACCCAGGCCCTCGTTTTCCAGAGTATCAAACGCGCTGACAAACTGAATTTGTGCGCCGACTTTGGAAGCGTCGAAAAAGCTCAGAGTAGAAAGAAACTGAAAAAGACGGTCATGTGACTCGGCCAGCAACGTAGCGACCAGAACTCGGCCGCCGTTGTTCGCATGATGGAACCCAAGTTGGTTGGCTAAGATCGTTTTGCCGGAACCAGGCCGCCCTTGGATGATGTATGAAGCGCCTGCGACTAGCCCTCCTTTGAGCAGAGCGTCTAGCCCTTCGATCCCAGTTTGAAGACGTTTGAGCTTTTCCACGATGCGACCCTGATCTGAAAACAGGCTGTATAAGCCGAGTGAGGCGGAATGCTAACGCCATTTGCCTTCAGGAGCCATTCTCGGCTAACGCATGATTGAAAAAGAGAGCTGAATGCGCCGTTGCCTTCTTCTGAATCGTTCCGTATTTCTTAGATAGTGAGTGTCAGCTTAGGGCTGAGAGCGAACACACACCACGTTTCTGTCTCTTGCCCAGGCATTCAGCAGACTGAGGGGTAATGCAAAAAGCCCAGCGCGTGAGATTACGCTTTACCAAGCGGAATCTTCAGTGAAACGTGCAACCCCGCAGGGTCCCAATTTCGTGCGATAGAGCCGTCGATCGACTCTGCTAATCGATCAATCATGTGCGTGCCAAACCCGTGTTTGGTCGGCATTGATACAGCAGGGCCGCCGATCTCGCGCCACTCGATTGTTAGGCACTTTTCTTTAGTAAACCAGCAAACATGAACCTCTCCGTCAGCGCTGCTCAAAGAGCCATGTTTCACAGAGTTAGTTGCCAGCTCATGAAGGAAAAGTGCGAGAGTCTGACAGAGTTCCTGAGGAACCTGCTGTTGCGGGCCTATTAACCTGCATTGCGAACCAAACGGATTCAAGACTGAGCCCGTGAACGCTTTCATATCAGCGTTCGACATTTCCGGGCCAGCCAACACAGACTCATAAGCTCGTGCTAATGCTCCCAGTTTATCGGTAAGAATTTTAGCCAACCCACCATCCCCACCGACGGACCGTGCTTCCCTATCGGACATCCTCACAACTGCGTTCACAACCGAGAAAAGATTTTTAATCCGATGAAGCATCTCGCCCGAAAGAAGTTGCTCTCGTTTGAGAGATCTATCTAGGTCTCGCCGCAACAACGTCTGTTCCGTAATATCCCGAGAAACGCATACGATCGAGCTCACTTTCCCCGTCTGATCAGCTGCGGGAGTTAGTAAGTTATCCCAGTAAGTAACTTTTCCGGAGCACTCACTATACCCTGCAAAACGAGCGGTATTTCCACTTAGAGCTTGAGCTAAAGCTTCGGTGGCAGCGTCATGAACTGATGTGGGTAGAAGGGCCACCCAAGAACTTCCTTTAACCTGAGACTTTGTCACTCCCAACGCCAGACACCCAGCGTTACTCATAGCCAATAGCGTTCCGTTCAGATCGAGAATTTTAATGCAGTCAGGAGTCGCATCGAGCATTGCACTCTGAAGATCGGGGTGGGCGACAGGAATATCATCATCATGTTTATGCATCGTTTTCCAGCTTAGCCCCTAACCGTTGAGTCCAAGACTAGAGGAATTGAGAGGGTACTACAATCGTAAGGTCTGTTTACCCATCCAGTGTGGATGGAAAGCCAGTAACGCTGCAGCCACCGCAGATAGTAGCCTTCTGCCGCACGCAAGGATTTCCCAGTCCTTCGCCTGCAAGCCCAAGGACTGGGACAGCGCCAATATCGGCGCGTTTATGACCTGGAGGTGAACGTGGCATTAGAACTGAATAGCCTGTCCCTTTCTCGCCGTAACAATCCGCCAACCGCTCAAGCCAGCCTTACCGACCAGGATGGTTGCGTAGTAATTGTGAACGTTAAACTTGAAGGAAAACCGGTAGACGAGTTTTCTTTAAAGGAATTGGGTGTTTTGGCGATGGCAGCCGCAAAACACCTTACGCACCAGGTTTGATAGACGCCTGAAGCGAATCAACACGCGCTGCGAGTGCCATATCTGCATTGGCTCTCGCAGCCGCTTCACTGTGAACCTGAGCGTTCAAGGTCGACACCGACTGAGACAGAGCCTGAATTCGATCGTCAGTGACGCGAACCATTCCGACGGTGCTGCCGCCGATCATGACTTCGTTGATGTAAAGCTGCCCATCAACAATGGCGAAAGGCTTATCCATAGGTATCTCCTGCGGCCCTGCCGCGTCATGTTGGTTGTTTTACGTCTTTGTGTCTGAGGATCAGGCGCTCCTCGCCCTCTCCCGCTGTTCCGCCATCACCTGCAGGGCTTCAGCCTCCATCCGCCGGAAGTCGATGAAAATGGTTTGTCGCTGGCTGATCGGTACGCCACACATCCGAATCACCCCGGATAGAACGCTGTAGTCCATGCCAGTCGCGCCGCACGTGCCTGTGCGCCACTGGGTGCTCATGGCCTCAAAGACTTTGAAAACATCCCAGTTGTCAGGCCAGATGCCGACTTCCTTGTCGGGTAAGTCCTGGCGCGACAAACCGAAGGCCAACAGTTCTGCATCTGATGGCCCAGGCTCATACAGGGCGCGTGAGGCGCTTAGGAGTTTCCCAGGCGGGCCTCATTGAAAGCCTCGGCGTAAGCATTCAGCACAGCCTTCGGCGCCGAGTTGATCGAGTTGACGAGGATGCGCACGTTTTCAGGCGTGAACTCCTCTTCAATATCCCAGCCGACCACCACATCGAGCAGTTGGTCGGCCTGTAGGGCGATCTGCGCGGCAGTGAAAGCTTTGAGATCCATATCCCCTACCTGCTTGCCCAGCTCGTCGTGCCGCTCGTTCCAGCCGGTGTACAGCTCAGCGAGCGCGGTACGGTCCAGATACTTGAACTCGAACTCCACCTTTTCAGCGTTGTACCCTGCCCGCTGGATCATCACCGGCGCTTTGAACGTCGGCTTTTGGATCAGCTTGAACTTGGCCATGGGTTACACCGCAGGCGCATAGCGGGTTGGACGGCCGGTCAGCGCCAAGCTGATCACGCGGGTCATCAGGCTGTTGCGGGACATGGTCGGGGTCGAAGTGATCGACACGTAGCCGTTGTAGATAATGCTGCTGCCACCCGGCAGGTTCAGGCGAAGCAAGCGAGCCTGCTTATCATCGTCCGCCGCCTCACAGACGGCCACATATGGCTTGGACGGATCGTCGGCGACGGTGAAGGTCAGCGTGATCGGGTTCTTGGTGGTCGGCATCTGACGATCGTCATCGTCAGCCAGGAAGCCGAAAGTCAGAAACTGCTGATCACCACCACTAGAATTCATCTCGGTGATCTGAGAGATCTCGGTGAAGGCTGTTACCTCGCGGACAGAACCGATGCCCGAGCCGGCTGGGTATTGCTGAACGCTGGTGGTATTCACACCCTCCAGGGCAAACGTGCCACTGGCGATTTCTCCAACTCGAACACCGCGACCGTCGAGGCGCGTCCAGCCAGAATTTACGGCAATGATGTCTCCCTCAGCCAGGCCATGCGCCGCAGCTGTCGCGACGGCTGGATTGGCGTTGGTCAGAGCGGTGAATGGGATCGCAGTGCCATAGATGGACGCGATCTCAAGGGTGGCGCCGTTGGGCATTTGCATGGGTGTTTCCTCTTTTCAGAAATGACAAAACCCGCACAGTGGCGGGTTTCGGGGTTTGCCCAACGGGCGTATTCAGGTGACGATGTCAGCTCGATACTCGAACGACACCGGCACGATATATGTGGGCGGATCAGGGATGCCAGGGCCTGGGTCGACCGGTGACATCGTGACGACGGTAAGGCCTGCCTTTGTGTCTCGCGCATAAAGCGGGAACAGCGTGGTCAATTCACCCACTAGCGGGTTCGTCTTGGTCTTGCCGGTATTGGCCGGAGCCACGATGCTGACCTGGTAGACCCCGATGAAAGCGCGGTGGTCGCCGGCGAGCGTGCTGCTCGCGGTATCGCCCGGTAGCGAAAATGCCCGCAGGTAGGTCTCGCCGTCTGCCGGGTCGTACTGGACGTTCTCGAACACAACCTTTATCGGCTCAGCCCGGGCCTTGTTCCAGGCAATCAGTTTGGCCTCGTAGATCGACGCGATAATGGCGTGGCTCATACTTGGTTGTTCCTTGTGGCTTCGTCGACTATCTGCTGGAAGCGGGCCAGGGTAATTCTGACCATTCCGCCGGGTGCCTGGGTCGAGTGTCCGTACTCAAGCGGGATTGCGTAGGGCAAGTTATTCACGATATAGGCAGTTTGCCCTGCTGTAAGTGACTCCACCTGCAGCTTAAGCTTGGCCAGCGTTACACCGCCGGCCGGGTCGACCTGATCAAGCGTGCCTTTTGCAGGTGTGCCAATGGAAAACTGCCAATTCCCACGGAACCGCCCGCCGACGTAATCCTTGCCCGCCACCAAACCGTTCACGTTGAAGTTCTGGTCGCGCTCGGTCTTGGTCAGGGGCTTGGCGTACTTCAAGGCTTTTCGCAGCTTGCCGGCTTTGGTGAAGTTCGATTCGTTCAGGTTGATGATCATATTGCGGACCGCGACCTTGAAGTCGTAGTCATCGGCGGCCCGCTTGTTCGCCTGCCGGTGAACGACGTTCGCAGCCCAGATCTCTGGATTGCCCACCGGTGACATGCGGATAACGCTGCTGCCAATCTCGATGACGATCTCGCGGATGGTCGCGTCGATACCACCCTTCGCTCGCTCGGCGAAATCGCGGATATTCTCGGCAAAGCTGCCGTTCATGCTCGCGTACTTGCTCGTCACGATCGCACCTGCAACTCATACAGGATCGGCGTACCGGCAGGGTTGACCTCTTTCAGCGGCGGCACGATTGACCAGGTGCGACCTTGGGCGACCACCTTGTCTAGCAGACCAGGCACCCAGGTCAAACCCTGCGCAGCGATCTTGAGCTTCTTGTCGCCCTGCCTGATGAGGCTGTTGGTCTGGAATTCCATGCCGGTGAAGTCGAGCAGGATGCCCTGGACGATTTGCTCGACGGTGGTGCCAGGTGCTTCGCCGCCCGTTTCCGGGTCGTACTCGCCCGGCTCCGTTTTGCTGATCGTCACAGGCTGGCCAAACTCTGTGATCATTTCCAGAGCCATCACGGCCATTTCGTCGTAGAAGGTGGCCATGGTGGTCTCCGTTGCTGCTATGCGCGTACTGCGAACAGGCCGCGCTTTTGTAGGTAGTCGGCAAACTGCGTTGCGCTTGGGCGGTCCGGCGCCGCTGGCAGTAACCGGCTGCTGGTGTTCGGGATCGCCGCATACTCGCGAGTTACCGCGCCTTCGACACGCTCCAGCGTCACAGCGCCCTTTCGCTTCTCCACCGGATCGATATCGTCCTGATGAATCTCAGCTGCCAAGGCCATCTGCCCATACTGGATGCGCGCCGGTAGGTAGTTGTTTGGCTTGATCTCGTGATCCAGCAGCACTTCCCGGCGCGGCCAAGAAAGGGCCTGCTCGCTGTCCGTCTTACGCCCCTTCCACTTCATGCCATCCATCGCCAAGGCGGCCCGGCGCAGCAGCGCTTCCTGCTCGGGAATACCAGCGGGGATGACCGTGCCGAACTTCACGGCATACATGACTAGGTCCTCGGCGCTCGCGTAGCTTTCGGCGTCTGGCTTGCCGGTGCCGTCCTCGATGATGAGTGTCATTCAATAACTCGCTGAAATAGTTTCGTGCTAGCAGGGATGCTGCATAGCTAAACGATAATTGTGCGGCTGCGGCACCTATATCAGAGCACAGCGCTTTGGGATGATGTTCTAAGCCGCCAGTAGGTGTCGTTAATGGTGTCAAACTAAGGTTGGTTCTAGATAATGTGCGTTCAGGCGATCCGTCTATAATCAGGTATCCCATATGTATGACATCCCATGCCCTTGCTGCGGCTTTCTTACCTTCAGAGGGGCATACGGCTCCTACAATGTCTGCGCTTTATGCGACTGGGAGGATGACGGTGTTCAATTGGCCAATCCTACTTCAGATGGAGGGGCGAACTCGCTTTCCTTAGCCGATGCTCAGACCATCGCAATTTCCAAGTATCCCGAAAACATTGGCCTTGTGAATGGGTATTCCCGAAGTCCGCATTGGCGGCGAATGAACATCAGCGAGCTTCAGGCTGCAAATGCACGCAAAGCCTTAGAGCACTGGCATACGATCGGGATCTGCGAGGAATCTGAAGCGTACTGGTCAGTCACACGAATAGCCTAAACAAAAGCCATGTTGAATCTTTTTCTTTTAAATTATTCAAGCGACTGATTTCGCCTATAGCAGTGTTTCTCCAACTGTTTCAGTATCAGTCTGCAGGCAAGTCGGCGACGAGCTTTTCCAGGGATTCTTTCGAGGCGTTGGCCCGGTACTGGATATTGGCTTCATCGAGCTTTGCTTTCAGCGCTGCGATTTCACCAACCTCATCAGCCGGCGAATTGAGGGGAGCCTTCTTCAGCGCTTCAACTTCGGCGCGCAGCGCGTCGACAGTCAAGGCCAGGCCGTCACGCTCAGAGGTCAGCTCACCAACCGAGGCATGGATAGTGCTCAGCACTTCAAACAAGCGCAGCGCCAGCTTGCCGGATTCGGGGCGGTGAATCTCGCCAGCCCCCAGGCCCTCAACAAGGATCTGGATTGATCCATGCTCAGCACGCAACGCTGCGATCACCTTTTCCAGTTCGGCAGGGTTATTCGCACCAACAATCTGCACCCGCTTGGTTTCCTTCACAGACACGTCGACGCCGGCAGCTTCGTACGCATTGACCACGCTTGGCCAATCGCCAATCACCAGCACGCTCGTCACACCGGCTTCGGGCTTATCAAAGTGTTCCGGATTGCGATACCGCCTCTCCGGATCGAACCCGTTCAGTTGGTTGCTGTAAGTCAGTTCCATGTGTTTCTCCAAGGCGGCCACTTCTGACCGCGCGTTGAGTTTGAGACTTAGCCACCAGTGACCGGAGGCGTTGCGGTGAGCGTGATCATCACGCCAGCGGTGACCTTATTGCTGCCCGCATGCTTGACCCAGTTGGCAGCGGAGCCGACGGCAGCCAGCGTCGGGTTGGAGCCGCCAGTGGTTGCTTTCCAGCTGTAGCCCAGCACATCGATGTTCACGGTGCCTTCCGCGCGGTAGCCGATGCTCAGGTTTTCTTCGTCGTTCACTTCGTAGGAACGGAAGCCCGGCGCCTGCGACTCGGTGATGGTTACGGCGTTTGGCAGCAGGCCGAAGATCACATCCGCCGGCGCGGTATCCGTAACCAGTACCGGCTTGCCCAGTGTGCCCGGCAGGCCGCCGTAGATCACAACGCCAGCTTCTTCGTAGATCTTGTTGGTGATGGCTTCGTCGACGATGTCAAAGTAGGCGCTGGAGTGCATGACCCACAGAGCAATACGGCCGAATTTGTCGCCGAACTTGCGCATACCGCGAGTCAGCGTCTTCTTGCCATCGGTTTCGATGTTGGCCGAAACCACCATGTCAGCGTTGGAGCCGATGGCGGCACGCAGGCCAGCAGTTGCGTACTGGATGAAGCCTTCCAGGGTCGCATCAGCGACGTCGGCGCCGACAATCTGGGAGAACTCCTCGACCGGACGACCGCGGCGCTTGAATGCCTCTTCGGTGGTCTGGTACGGACCGTACTTCCAGGGAGCCTTGACGCCCACAGCTTCGCCGGCGGAGATCTTCTTGGCAGTTACCTTGCCGTCAGAGTTGACGTCGCGGTGCTCCAGAGAGCCGTTCAGCTTGTAGAGCGCGCGCTTGCGGAAGTCGCCTTCGATCAGTTCATTGTCCAGCACCATCGCGCCGTTGGACGATGCGTTGAACACATCCAGGTTGTCCTGGACACGCTCGAGGTATGCGGTTTGCGCCTCATCGTTGTAGATGATCAGGTCGCTGTTAACGGTTGTAGCCATGGGTCAATCCCCTTACTTGGGCAATGCGAGATATGCGGTTTGGCCGTGCTTGCGCTGAAAGTCGCGCTTCTGCTCGGAGGTCATTTCGGAGCGCTTGAATGCAGCCTTGCCGCCACCCCCGCCCGGGGCAAATGTTCCCGAAGCCCTTGGCCACAGGTGGGGTGCGCTTTCGCGCAGAGACTCGGCCCATTCGAGCGGAGTCAGAGGGGTCTTGCCGTCTTTACCGAGGATGACCTGGCCGGATTCATCAACGGCGACTGCATCGCCATCTTCGTTAAGGGTGAACACGCCTTTGGCGCGCAGGATGATGTCGTCTGTTGCTTCTGGCAGAGCGCCGGCTTTCAGCGCTGCGCCGCGTACCGAGTCGCCCAGGACTTTGCCCTGGAACTTGGCAGCGAAGGACTCAGCCTTCTCGGCGCGCTCACTGATGGTTTTCAACTGCTTGTCGTAGTCGCCACGCAAGCGCTCGGTGCGTCGGTTAAAGACCTCGTCCACCTTGCCCTCTGTCAGCAGCTTGGTTTCTTCGTCCTGGCCGGCGCGGCTGAGTAGACCTTTGACGGCGTCGATGTCGATGCCTTCGAATTGGGTTTCAAACTGGGTCAGCTTGCCGGAGGTTTCCTTCAACTTACCCAGCAGTTCCGAGTTCTTTGTTTTCAAACCGGAAACGGATGCTTCAACGGCAGTGGCGATAGCGGCCTTGATTGCCGGGTTTTCCAGGTCGATTTCGTTTTCTTCTGCCACGTTGATGCACCCCTTGGATATGTTTTGCCCGCCTGGCGGGCATAAAAAAGCCCCAGCTGTGCCGAGGCGTGAAATGTGTGCGCCACGTTTATGTGGTTTCCGTTTCGTGGCGCGGATCAGTTGATGCCAGCGCGCTCAAAGGCCAGAGGCTCCAGCCCTTTCATCTGCACGAGGTTGAGCGGCGCGAAGTTGCGGTCTAGCTGCAGCTCTGCGAAGCGCTCCACGGTCAGGCCTCCTTCGCGGAACAGCTTGGCCCGCACTGGCCCGATAGCCACATCCTGAAACCCCGCCGGCTGCTGCTGGAGCCAGTGGTAGTAATCCAGGCTCGCACTGACCTGCTGGCCGCCATTGGCGCCCACAGAAGCCCGGGTAGCGCCCTTGGCAAACATCTCGCTAAGTTTGGTCAGCAGAATGAAAGTGGTTCGGCAATTCGGGTGAAACGGTGGCCGTGGCCCGGAATCCAACGGAAACCTGAGTTTATCCATCGAGCGGCATTGCTGGCTGGTCTTGCTGTCCAGAGTAGCAACCATCTCGACTTCGGAAACGATGTCGGTATTGGCCTTGGCCACTTCCATGCGGGCCTGGGACGACACATGCTGAATCGCGGTGTGCACGACCGTGCTGGCATTGCGGTTGGTGGTGGCGAGAATTCCATCCTTGTAGCCGGCAGTCTTGGTGCCTCGAATGCTGCGGATGATCTGGAAGTTCGTCTGCCCTTCGAAGAAGCCCTGCCGGATCGTGCCAGTGACGCGCTCACGCTCTGCACCGGTCCAATCCTTGATGAAGGCCTTCAGCAGCTTCCCGCCGCCGGTGCCGCGCACGCTGAGTGGGTTCGTCAGCACTGCGGTTCGGATTGCTGCCGCCGTCGGCGCCACCACATCGAGCGACACGCCCACCGGTGCAGACTTTGCCAGACTGGTCGCTTCGAACTCCGCCTCGTAGTTGGCGATGTCTACCAGTTCGAGGTTCAACTGCGCACTGTAGCGGTCGAAGATGCCCAACAGGAGGCTATCCACCTCTTTCAGCAACGCTTCCAAGCGCTTGACGTTGTACTCGGTCAGGTCTGACTGGGTGAGCCGGTCACGGATCGAACGATCAATCTCCTTGAGGAAGGGGGCAAACTTGCCCACCTCCCCCGCCTTGAGCTTTTCGAGGAAGACCGCGTGCCGGATGGTGGCATCAAGTACTGCCGGATTTACCGCCATTTAGTTTGTCCTCGTCGTCCAGGTCCAGTCCATCGCCCTGCTCTTCCAGCTCGCCGTCAATCTGCAGGTCAGTGCGCTCTGGCGCGATCAGACCCAGCTTGCGCAGGTAGGCCCGTAGGTCGGCCTTGGCGAAGCCGCCTTGCTGCCACAAGCCAACCAGTGCGGTGATCATCTGCGGATCAGCCGTCAGTTCAACGAACTCCTGATTCACCTGGTAGGCGACCTTCTTGTCTGCAACGCCCATGTAGGCGCAGCACCACATGATTGCCCGGGTGTAGGCCTCGCTCACGTTCGCCACGCACCCAGCCAGCACCGAAGTCGAAGCCGATTGATCGCCGCGGGACTCTGTTGCGGTCTTGGTAGCAAGTGACGCAACCACCATCCGGGCGCCCAGTTCGATCATCATCTGATTCTTGTCGGCCATGGCCTCCTTAACCAGCGTGTTCGGCTGGGGTTGCGCGTAGCCAAACTGGCCGCCGGCCGGCAGCATCATTGGCGCCCTGGAGCCGACGTAGACGCCGTTTTTCTCCATCCAGTCGCGCCACTGCTCGTCCAAGCCGCTGATCCACGGCTGAGCCTGACCACACCAAAAGACGCTGTCCTCATAGTCAGCACTGTTGCGGTAATGACCTAGGTTGATCATTGCGATGTCGTAGAGAGGCGACTCATCGATGCTGGGATCGTTGTTCTGCGCGCCGACAAAGGTGAACGGGATCTCCTTGAGACGCCCCGTAACGCCTTCCGGTCTGAACTCTTCGATGATCGCCAGCGGCCCGCCACCTTTCGGCCCGGACCGACGCCAAACACGACAAACGAAACCGTCATCCTCGAGCGCCAGTTCCCGGTACTGCTCAGCGGTCTTGTAGCCGAAACCATCCGGTATCTCCGGCGACTCACGCAACACCACCAGGGTAAGTACGCTGTGACCGTTCAACATGCCCGTGCGCCAATTGATGATGTCTTCGGCGCAATAGGACAGGATCACCGAATGACCGCCGATGCCGTCGTCCTGGTGATAGTCGACGTAAAGACCATGGCGGCCAGCTTCAAGCACTTTCTCAAGCGTACCCTGCGAGTGCTGGTAAATGCTCACCCCGGAACCGTTGGCGTTATCTTGTAGGTACTCCAGTTTCTTCGGCACTGACAGCGTGGGGTCTTTATGGAAGGCTAGACCCAGAAGCCCGTTACGGGTGTGCCCGGTAGCGTTCTTGAAAACTGCCCGCTCGCGGTAAGCGCGGTTCCGGTCCTCGTTCTCCTGCGACTTGTCATGCGCGTTGATATAAGGCAGCCGATCGACAACACGGTGCTGGCCCGCGCAGACGTCCCGAACAGTCGCCCAGCGGTCCAGCACCGCCGTGTATTCCGCCCGCTTGAAAGAGACGTCGTTGCTCATCGGGCGTATCCCATTTTGATAGCGGTGACCGGTTTGATGATCGGGTACTCGCGGTGAATGAAGTAGCCGGCGGCGTCGTTCGCGTGATCGATGCCTGCGGTTTTGTCTGGCTCCCCGTTTGCGCCCCACACCTGCTGCTCCAGGCCATCGGCGTAGGTTGGGCAGGTGAGCGGGTTGATCAGGTAGCGGCGCTCGCCCTGCGCATTGCAGAAGGCGGCGTTCATTGCGTTGATGCGGTCCTTCACCGGAGGGTTTGCTGCGGGAGCGATGACCGCGAACCCGGCCTGCTTGAGCATGGCAAGGTCCGTGATGCTGGCGTTCACAGACTTGCGCGAATCGCCGGAAGCATCCGGGTAGATCCTGATCTCGCAGGTCTTCTTGAAGTCGTTACCGTCGTGCTGCCAGTACCGCTCTTTGATCCTGCGGATCATGTCGGGCGTGTCGTAGCCATCGATCAGCTCATCCACTGCCCTGGGCAGACCCTGGTCACGCTTGACGTGTGTGATCGCCGCCATCTTACCCACGTTGAAGTCCATACCGATGAAGAGCGGCTCACCGGCCTGCACGGTGTCGAAGCATGCGTTGAGCTTGCGGTCGTAGGCCGTGTAAATCGTACCGGACGTCAGGTTGACGAACTGTCCCCGGAGATAGGCTTGAATCAGCTGTGGCGGATACGACTCGATCAACGATGCGATGTAGTCATCCGGCAGGTTCAGCTCGTTGTCGAACGTACTGGCCTGCACCAAGCCGTACATGTCGTTCAGTGCCGGCTTGTCGCGCAGCTGTTTCACGAATTGCTGATAGACGAACTTGAAGCCTTCCGGCGTCGTAGTGACGTCCACCCCGTTCTTGAGCCCGGGCAGGTTGTAACGCATCCGGGCAATGATCTTGCGCCAGGCTTGCTGGGCCTTCAGCAAGCTCATCACGTCCAGTTCGTCGACCAGGGCCTGACCGATCTTGAAGCCGACGATAGTCTGCGGCTTCTCCATCGAGCGACAAATCACAGTGCCGCGATACTGCCGGCCGCTGTAGATGTGAACCTCGTGGTTCGCCTGGTTGATCTTGGTCTTGAGGCCCCAGTCATAGGCCACCTCATCCATGGTCGGATAGAAGATGTCCCGGATCTGCGGGTATGTAGGTGCAAAGTAGCCAGCGTTAACGCCCGGCCACTCCATGAAGTGTTTGCTCAGCGCCGAGCAGCCCACCCAGGTCTTCCCTGAGCCGAACCCGGCAACGAACGCACGGAATTTGTGGGGGAGCGTGAGG
Organism: Pseudomonas sp. R11F; assembly: GCF_050312575.1. Taxonomy (NCBI): domain Bacteria; kingdom Pseudomonadati; phylum Pseudomonadota; class Gammaproteobacteria; order Pseudomonadales; family Pseudomonadaceae; genus Pseudomonas; species Pseudomonas sp. R11F. The sequence goes on from NZ_JBNPJU010000068.1 coordinate 159,437, forward strand.
AACTGAGCCTGCGGAACGTTAAGGCTCGGCATTCGGCTTCCTCGCGTCCACCACGTCGACCTGAATGCGGGTCGGGATCATGGGCTCGTCACCCACCTCCTCCTTCTTGGCCCGATTGACGTAGATATCACCGGTTTCTTTCGCCGCCTGCTCTAGGATCTGCATGGCCAGTCCAATGTTCTTCATCGACTCAGCCTTCTCCACGAAGCGATTCATAGCTCGGAGGCGAAAGGCGCGGTTTGCGATGGGGATATCTGCTGTCTCTTCGCGGAAGCGCTTTCTGGTGTCTTCGAACATCGTCACCCAGCGCTTTGCCAGGCCTTTACCCGATGTCTTCGTTGGGTCGTGTGTCTCCACCTGCTGGCGGGTAATCGCAACCCCGTATTCTTTCTGGACCGCTTCAACGACCTGTGAGGGCGTGTCGAAGCACGCCAGGGCCTGAACGATAAAGGCCTTCACGTCGTTTTGAAGGGCTGCCATAGATTCTCATCCGTCCAGAGCCTGTCTAGAATCAGGCCGACTTGAGCAGACAGGTTCCGCAGGCCCTCGATATGTTCAATTTCCCTACCTCAGCAGGACTGCTTGCTGCATCCACCAACGCTTGAACATCAGGGCTTGCACCGTAGCGGCGGACGACACCGACGAACTCCTCGACGTCGTGGCCTTGCAGCTTGATCTTCGGTGCACCGTCTTGGGTGAATGCTGGTTGACCGTACTTGTCGGTCGCGTGAGCCAGGTGATAAAGCTCGTGTTCCAGGAGCGCGCAGAACTCAAGGTCGCTGCACTGGACGCAGTAGTCAGCAGCTAGAGTGATGATGAAGGCCGGCACATCGCCGAACCAGTCACGCATCTGTTGTTCCATCCGGGCTTTCTGCCAGCCTCCAGCGCGGAACGCTACCTGTTCGGCCTGGCCCAAGACCGTGCGACCCTGCTTACTGAAGCTTGACGACGCCCACATGACTCGGATGTCTGCATCCAGCAGATGGGCATGGTCTTCGTTGTGAATGCTGCCGGTGTCGGCAAGTATCTCGGCTTGGAGCCATTCCCATACTTCAGGAGCCGGTGTTAGGCGGATGCCGAAGTCGGATAGGTCGGACAGTTCAAGCAGTGACGCTGGAGGGTATGGCCTATCCATGGGTCACCTTGAACTTGAAATAGTGGCGCGTTGCCGGTATTGGTGTGGATCACACTCAACAGCAAGGAAAGCAATATGTCGATCGACCTAAGCAAGTACAACAATCACACGAACTCGGCGGAAGACAAGCGAGCAATGGCCGTGTCTGCCGCACTATCGATAATTCAATCGAAAGCATCTAACTCGCCAGAGAATGCCGTTGTCGTTGATAAAGAAATGGGCAGGTTGAGCTCCTATGCGGACAAGATCCAAGAAGCGTTGAGAGTGAAGTGATTCACCCGTGCCGCACTCACCTGCGGCACACCTACCCTTCCCCGCCATCCAGCAGCACATCAATCAGCTTCTGCTCCCCCAAGCGCATCGCACCCAGGCATTGCAGGTCGTCGCACTTGGGGCCGAGGCCGAACACGGTCACCTCTCCCTTCGCGCCGACCAGTGTCAGAGCGCCCACCGTGCATTCGGGATGCTCACCGGCATCCAGGTCATCGGCGATCTTGCGCAGCGTCTTGGCCGCGTCGCGCCAGTCCTCCCGCTTGAACTCAAGAACCTTGACTGTCATTCGGTCACCATCTGATGGGTTTGTGCATGGGCGTGGCCGTGGAGCAATCCAACGATCAGACCCTGGGGCAGACCGGCTTCCTTGGCGGCGTCCACGGCATCGGCAATGGCCTTGTCGAGCGCGCTTACCGCTGCATTGATGTCCTGGCTCATCGGCAGCGCGTGGAGCAGGCGGGTGACGTTACCCATCAGTTGAATGGATCGGCTGGCTTGGCGATCGAGCGTACGAACCACATGAAGCCCTGCTGCAGGTTAGTCTTGGCCAGCGCCAACAGCCGAGGATCAACACCCTCTATCTGGCCGATTTGCTTGAACAGTTCGCCGGTGTCGGCTTCCAGCGCCTTGATGGAGTTCATCCCATCGATTTCAGACTGGGCGAGGTCGCGGTAGCCGGTGATTTTCTTGTGCTGGTTGTCCATGGGTGACTCCTCATGATTGCGCGCCACGATTTGGCGCATTCGAAAACGTGGCGCGGATTACTGCGCTACCCGATTCAGGGCCTCATCAGCCTTGTCGGCAGCCTGGGCGGCGGTGGTTGCAGCCTTCGATGCCTTCTCCGCTGCGGTGCCGGTCTTGCGGGTCAACTCTTCCAGCAGCCGGTCACGCTCAATCATCGCCGCGTCGTAAGCCAGGCGGATGTCCTGTACCTGGTTGCTCTGCTTCTCAGCGAGTGACCAGTAGGCGGCCTGGTAGCCAAGCACGGCACCACCACCAACCAGTAGCACGGCAATAGCCCACACCTCTGTGCGTCTCCACCAGCGGCGGGCGATAAATTCCAGTGCGCATCTGTCCATCAGGCGATTCCTCCCAGCTTGGTACGCAGGCGGGTGATCTCATCGCTCTGCAGGGTGACACGCTCGGTGAGTTGAGCGACCTGACTGGTGAGCGCCTCGATCTTGCCTTCCATGCGCCCTACCGCTGCAGCGAGATCGTTCCGCTCCTTGGCGAACTGATCAGCGCGGGCCTCTGCTTCCTTCCTGGCGGCTCGCTCCTGGTTCAGCAACTCATTCAGCCGGCGCAAGGTGCCGATGTCGGCGTTGTCCATCGCCCGATCTGTCGCGTCCTTGGACAAGAACTTGCGCAGCCAGAGCAGGCCGCCCAGCACTACGGTGGCACTACCGCCCAGCCAGGTAGCTGTGCCTGGGCCGAGGTCAGTAGGATCCATCGTCACTCCATGAAGAAAATGGCCTGGGGCGGCCCGAACAATTAGAACGGCTCCAGCAGCACTCCCAGCTCGGAGCAATGGGTGTGGTGGAGCCGAAAACGAAAAAGCCCCGGCATATGCCGAGGCTCTTGGGTGAGTTAAAAAACGTTTTTCCAGTAATACGTGTAGAAAGTCGGAAGATCTCCGGTACCGTGATCTGGGTAGAACACGCCACGTGTCGGAACAGCGGTCGGGGTGAAGCCAAATCGAGCCCACCGAGGGACCCCATCTACAACCACAACGTTGCCGTCATCTTGCACCTGTAGGTAAGCGCGATCCGCAGCCCCGTCAATCCAATCCCCCTTGGTTGCCCAGGTACGACTACCTACACGATCGACTAAAAAGGCAGAGCCTTGCATGTAGAAGCAAGTGACCAAATCTTTATTTGGACGATTGTCTACATACGTATAGGGAACACTGCTATCAGCCACCCAGATTGGAGCGCCGTTATCGTAGAGACGTAGATTTCCATCCGCCTCCAGGATCAACTTATATCGTTTGCTTGGAGACTGGAGATACTGCCCCACCACCAGACAGTTACGCGGAGGCAGGATAGCGCTGCCATTATTGGCGCTGTTAAAGAGGATAATACGAAAGCCACTACTAGACATGTAATTCACCTTTGAGTTGAAAATTTTGTGCGGAGGATTCCGCGTTGATGTCGCTCAAAGGCGATGTGGAGAGGCTCATGACCTTCTGGTTGTCGGGCCCGAAAAACTACTACTTACGGCAGCAGGTCGTAGGTGACGTAAGCCGTACCGCCCCCGTTCTGAGTCATTGCTACCCACAAGCCTTGACCGGCAGGGATGGTCACAGAGAACGGGAGAGTGGAAGAACCGCCAACGGCGGACAAAATAACGGGCACGTTGGTCACCCAGCGCCCTTCCGGAATAGTCGTGCCGGTACTAATGAATCCGTTCCCGACAGGGCTGATCATGGTAGCTGTTCGAACAACCGCGCCATTGACGTTCTGCGCCGGAGTGAAAACTGCCTCTGCGTAGCTGGTTGCGATCGATTTGAAACGGCTGCCGATTTGTACTGGTTCCATTTTTTCACCTATTGAGTCGAATGATTGTTCGCGGAGGATTCCGCTTTCACGTCGCTCAAAGGCGATTGCTCGAGGCTCGTGGCCTTCACATGATTCAACGTCCCGCATCGGGAACATTTGATCTGGAGCTCTGTAAACCCACCCGTTCGGGCGAGAAGTCTTTTGCAGTTTCCGCATCTGAATTCTTTCAACATCTGCAAACTCCTTTTGCTAAATCGCCCTTTCCATGGGCAATAAAAAACCCAGCGCGAAGGCTGGGTTTCTGTGTGCTATTTAGATCGAGTGGCTGTAGAAAAGCGCGTAAGACTCAATGCCGTCGTTTGGCTGTTTGATGCCCGCATTTGAATAGTGAGTAGCGCGGATACCGACTCGCTGGGTATCGCCGAATTTCAAGCCTGCGCCGATCCGATCTTCAAAGTTGAAGGAGGATCCAAATTTTTGATCGCCAGCGGTCGTGCCCGAGAACATCGCGACACCGACACCGGCCTCGATGAATGGCTTGATTTCACCTTGGCCAAACTCGTAAACGAAAACTGGCGAGAAGGAAACAGAATGACGTGCGCCTGCTTCTTTGCCCGATTCCCAATACGTGTAACCCAGATCCCAATAACCTGTCAGCTTGCCTGTCGAACTTTGAAACCAGGCTTTATCCCAGCCAAAACCCAGCGCTGCTCGGGCAGTCAAACCACTCTGACTAGTCGCACCGATAGCGCCAGATATTTCAGCAGCCTGCACACTCAGTGCTGCACAGGAGAGCACGAGTGCAGCTAGTACAATTTTCTTCATTTTATGACCAATTAGTATTGAAAAATCAGGTAATTACGGATTTTGGAGACCCTCAGAGGATGGCAGCTTCCAAATCGTTCCATAATTTTTCAACCTGTCATTTTTCACATGCATTTTGGCCGAATGCACTTACATACAGTGATCTCAGATATTAGACGCAATAAAAAACCCGACGAAATGGCCGGGTTTTTTTGAAATTTCAATACAAGTTGCCGAAGGCAAAATACTAACTATGGGGAAATAATGCCCTCAGCCGTGCGGGAAGTCAAGCAGCCTCTTTCATCTTGTAAATTATCCCGCCAATTGGACTCAGGGCCTTGGCATCGATGTCATAGCAGGCATCGAAACAAAGCTGCACGAAAGGCTCCCAATCCCTCCCCCAAGCTGCCGACGGGAGCTTGATGCCGTACTCCCCTTCCACCCAGGCACGAAAGAACTCCGGCTTGATGAGCGGATCGGGGTTGGAAGACTGCCCTCCCTGGTGCATATATCGATACCGGCGAAACACGCCCTTTGCGACGTACACGGCACGTTCACGCTTACTGGAAGTCATGCGCTCTACCCGAGAGCACGCCAGGTTGAAAACCGCATCTTCCGCCTCCTCCCGATCATCACTGGTCGGCTCTGCCGCATACATGGCGTTGCCGAAGGCCCGCAACTGGTAGTGGAGACGCGCTATCGCCGACTGGATATGGCCGGCCAAAGCACCGTGCACCGCATGATTTGCTGTAGGCCCCCGTTCGCTGCTCTGCACCACCACCCCCAGCTCCGCGGCATCTGAGGACTGACCCGGCGCGGGGTTGTAGTTGCAGTCATGCCACGCTTGGCGCGCTGAGTTGATTTTCATGCTGCCTGCCCCTTCTTCAGTTCTCTGGTCATTGCCCGGTACTTCGCCTTGATGGCCTTGATCTCTTCCAGGGTGTACTTGCGCGGCGCCTGGTCAGCCTCCAATGCGTCGACGGCTTCCTGACCTATACGGGCTATGAGGCCAATCCGGTAGTCCACGGCATTGCCGGAAAGGAACCGGTTGTCCTGCTTGCTCTGTGCGTGGCAATTGCGCTCGTCAAATCGCAGGTGAGGCGCTGAGCCAACGCTGCGATAGTGGCCAGCATCTACAGCGTTACCGCTCCAGTCCAATGGCTTGCCGCTGGATATGCAGAGGTGGCCGACGTCTTGGTCGCGTGCGCGGATGTACGCGTTAAACGCCTGCTGAGCTTCCCGCATGTGGTCACCTCGGGTCTTCAGCTTCTCCTTGCGCACCCTGATCTCCCGGCGCTCAGCCTGTGCGAACGACTTGCGCTCCTTCTCGCGCTTGGCCACGGCAAGCACCAGGCCGCACTTCGGGCTGCACACTGCCTGCCCGAGGCGCTGAGGCACGAATGAGGCCCTGCATGCCGGGTTCTTGCAGGTCTTGGGCTTGGGCGCCCTCTTCTCCTTGATGGCTACACGCATGCTTTGCCCTCCTTGGCTTTTTGTCGGTTGTTGCCGAATAACGGCGCCTGCCCCTCGGCCAGCATCCAGTCGAATTTCTCTTTGCAGCCTGTAGCGCACTGGCACAGGTTCAGGCTCGGCATGCTGCTCATAGGCTCGCCACAGTCAGGGCAACGCTTTCCGTATCCGTTGTCGTGACTCATCAGTACCGACCTCCCCAATTGTCCTTCTGCGTCCACCGCACCTGGTGCTCGGCGCCAAATGCGTGCACCCACTCGATCAACTCGGCGCACTGCTTCACGTTGAGCTTGCTGGTGCGCTCGTAGATGACGTCAAAGCCGTTGCCATCTACTGCGGGGATCATCTGCGGCTGATCGCCTGACTCGCGCAGCCAGGCGGCCGTCAGCAGGCGCTTCCAGATCAGGACGTCCCACTTCTTCCCGGCGTGCTCGACCTGGGCAGCGATATCGGACAGGGCCGCGTGCAGGGCCTTGTTTTGCTCCCCGCTGCGGTCCACTTCGGTGATGGCCAGCTTCTTGGGCTTGGCCAGGTCCAGGCCGGCGATGTAGACCATGGCTTTGGTGCGGTCGGATTCGTTGCGAATCTGGAGGCTGGTCATGACTGGCCCCCATTGCCCATGGCGGCGCGGGCTGCGTCGACTTTGAGCGAATCTCCAGCCTTGAGGTCATCCCAATGAGCCAGCAGAGGCCTGAATGCACTGCGCAGCGCCTCGTTCTCCGCCTTCAGCTCAGCATTCACCCGCTCGTAGGCTTCGTAGCCGGTCTTGAGGCCGGCGATTTCTGCCTTGAGCTCAGCGATAACTGCCGACTTGGTATCGCGAGTGGCTTCTACGTCACGCTTGCCACGCCATAGGTCTGCTCGTTCGCTCTCAAGCCGATCGTTCTCAGCGATCAGGGCCAGGATGATCTTTGGCTCGCACGCATGCTCAAACTCTCTCCAGCGCGCAAGCATCTGCATGGTTGAGCCCTGTCCATGGATGGCCTCGGCCAGCCGCTTCAGTTCGGTGTAGTCGGTCATGTCAGAATCCCTCCTTGCCGCGCTGTGATTCCCACTCGAACGGGATGACGATCACCCCACCCTCCCGGAGCCGATCAATGCAGCGGTCGCCAATGGCATCAGGCAGCGCCTTAGCATCCAGGTTTGAAACGATCACCGTCGGCCGCATCTGCTCGTACCGGCCGTTGATGATTGAAAACAGGGTGGTCAGCTCAAAATCGCTGGGCTTCTCCTTGCTCACGCCGATCTCGTCCAACACCAGCAGAGACGGGCTGATCAGACTGGCGAGGATTTGGCTTTCGCTCTGGTCGCTGGTGCGGTCATAGGTCGATCGGATCGCCTGCAGCACCGAACCCATGGTGCGATACACGGCGGTTGCGCTGGACTTGGCCATGATCTCGTTGGCGATGGCGACCGACAGATGCGTCTTGCCGGTACCAGGCTTGCCCAGCAGCAACAGGCAGCGGCCGGCCTCGGCGAACTGCTTAAACTCGGCCGCATACCGGCGGCAGGTGTTCAACGCTTTGCGCTGCTCGGCGGTGGTGGCCACGTACCCGTCCAGAGTCTTGCTGGCAAACCGCTTGGGGATCAGAGCGGCGCCTAGCTTGCGCTCCATGGCCATGCGGATCTCCATCGCCTTGTTCGCCAGCTCCGCGGCTTCGGTCTTCTCGCGAGCAATACGGCCGCACTCAGGACATGCGCTTTTCAGCTCCTTGCCCAGCACCGGGAACACTTTCTGCTCGAATTCACCATGCTCTTCGCAGGTTGCCGGCTGGATGCGAGTGCCCGGAGGCAGTTCGGGAGTTGTTTGGACTGGCTCAGAGCGCATAGGAACCGTCCTCGCGCCGAATCAGCCCATCGGTGTAGTTACGCTCGGCGAAGCCGGTGTGGCGCGATTGTGGAGCGGAAACTGGGGTGGACTCAGCCAAACGCTTGATCACCCAGGACGCCTTGAAACCCTGCCAACCAGAGGTCAGTGCCTCGGTGATTGCATCGGACGCCGTGATTCCGGCTTCGGCGCATTTGGACAATTCGGTGTTCACAGTTGACCAGACGGTGGCGGTCACGGCGGCGCGCTTGGCCTTACGCTGGGTCAGCCAGTCGGCCAGCAGTTGCTCGGGGACGTTGTGAGGGTTATCGGCCAGCAGCTGTGTCATGCCGAATGGTGCTTTGCGATCTGCCTTCGGCGGTTCGGTTTTGGTTTGGGGCGGATTAATCTCTTTCGAAGAAAGAGTTAATAGGGGTTCTTTCTTTGTATAAAGAAGGGAGTCGTCGGTTTTGGTCTGTTTCGCGGCTGAGCCGATTCGGACCACTTGAGCCGAATCAGACGATTTGGTCTGTTTCGGCTCTACAACAAAGACCCACTCTTTGGGATCGCAGACGCCGATGTCACCACGCGCACCACCCTCTCGGTAAAGCACGCGGCGGCGCAGAAGCCCGGAGATTGCCTTTGATACCGTATCAGGGTGAATGTGGGTTGCCTTTGCTATATCGACCGCAGGAATGCGATGCGCGCCCGTGCTGAAGTTCAAGGTGGCCTTGGCCACATACAGGACGATCTTCATTTCACGCGCCGACAAGTCGATGGCCATCAAGCCATCCATCATCTGGTTGTCCATTCGGGTGAACCCCCGAGGGTTGTGTATCGGAACAATGTTTGGCATGATTTCTCTCGCTTACCGCTGTAGAAGAAGCCGACCTCGACCGTCGGCTTTTTTGTGTCTGGAATTTAGGAAACGGATTTCAGATTTCTCTGGGCCGCCGCGAGCAACTGCTCCGCACGACGCCCCAACTCCCCCGCCTTCGCTTCAACCTGGCGGCACTGCCTGGCGAACGCAGGCAAGTGCGGCAGATCCAGTTCGCACATAACCTGGTCGTCAAAAACTTCGCTGCCAGTGTCGATCACATCGCCCAAAGCACGGATCAGCGCGCCGAAGCTCTTGTTTGCGCATTGGTCGCTGGTCATTTGGCGGGCACCGGTCAGGCCGTGTCGGCTCGCCAGCTCGTTCAGGCAGTGGTCGCGGTATTCGGGCTCAAGGGCGTTGACCCACGACTCTTCCAGCCAGGACGGCATCTCCTGATCGCCGTTCAGCCAGCGCTGTACACGCTTGAGCCAGCGGCCTGTCGCTTTGATGAACTCACCTACATCGTTTTGGCGGGCCAGCTCTTCAAAGTCAGGAACCTTTGCCAGATCAATTTTCGAAGCAGGCACAGCCAGATAGATCTCGCGACTCAGCGCCTGGGCGAAATCGTCTTGGCTCAAGCTTGTGCGCGCGATCTGGTTTTGAGCATGAGCGACCAGCACCTGATCACGGGTTTGTACGGTGTGTCTGGAACTGGACGTTTGCATGGGGACTGCTCTCTTCTAATCTGGCTTCAATGGAACGGCGGACAGGGATGTCGCTTAGGCGGCCATCTCGGCCCATGGAAACGACGGACAAAGGGATTCTTTTTTGAAAGCACCTCTGGTCAACGCCTCCGCTCGCTTGGCAACCACTGGAGACATGCCGTGCTTCTCGCGAACCCAACCGGAAACGGTGCTTTGATCAACCTTAAGCTTTTCAGCCGTGACCTCCTGAGTGCCGAAGAAGGCAACGAGGTCCTTATAAATAGTGTTCATGCTGCCCCTCCATACGGGAATACCCATATAGTAGATTATGGGAATACCGATTTGCAAGAATATGGGAGCACCCGTAATACTCGCCGGATGGAATTCAAAGATCGTTTAAAGGCCGCGCGCCGGCACGCCAAGCTCAATCAGGGCGAATTGGCCGCTAAAGCTGGTATCACGCAGACGTCGATTTCTGACCTTGAGCGTGGAAAATCGAAAGCCACCGCACACGTCGTGAAGATCTCCGACGCATGTGGGGTGAGCGCCAAATGGCTCTCAGACGAGATCGGGCCAATGCTGGCTCCTGGATTAACGACCGGCTCTGGTGAATCGAACGTCTCCCCTGCCGCCCAGCCCACCAAATCATTCCGCTACCCGGTAGTGAGCTGGGTTGCCGCCGGCGCTTGGGCGGAAGCAGTTGAGCCCTACCCGGCCGGAATCTCGGACACCTACGAGTTTTCGGAGTACGACTCCAAAGGCCCGGCATTCTGGCTGACAGTTAAAGGCGACTCGATGACGGCGCCCGCCGGACAGAGCATCACCGAGGGCACGCTAATTCTTGTAGACACAGAGGCTGAGGTCGCACCAGGTAAGCTGGTGGTGGCCAAGCTACCGGACAGCAACGAAGCCACATTCAAGAAGCTGGTGAGCGACGGCGGCCGGCTGTTCCTGAAACCGCTGAACCCGAGCTACCCCATTGAGGCGATCGATGAGAACTGCCGCATCGTGGGCGTGGTCGTGCAGGCCCTGCAAAAGTTTTACTGACTCTGTTCGGGAGGCTACGTGTACCTCACCAAAACCAACCAGCAACTACACCGCGACTTGAAAGAGGCAGCGGCTCTGCTCAAGTGGTCAGGCGTCGATCTGATGCAAGCTGCCGGCAAGTTATCTGAGGCTGGACAGGAAGATGACGCCCAGGAGCTGATCAAGATCGCGACCAGGTTTCAGGTTGTCGAGGATCTGATGGTGGGTTATGCGGATGAGGTGAAGGTAGGAAAGATTGTGCGAGCGAAAGATTGACGCAACACTGACGGTTGCAATCACAGGGAGTGAAAACCTAATGAGCATCATCAGCTTTACTTACAGAGACGCTAAGGGCGAGATCAGCCATCGTGAGCTGATCCAATGGAAGGAAAACTCCCTCTATCTTCAGGGTCGGTCATCCGCTGATACGTTCCCGAAGACCTACAGGAAAGACAGAATCGTCGCCTTTGTGACTGGCGAAGACCTCTTGCTCAATGACGCAGCCCCACCAGCCCCAAGTACGCGAACGCGGACCACTCCAATGGAGTTTGCCGCTGCTGCGGCAGCAGTTGGCCAGCCAGCCGCGCCCGCGAATGGCATTCATCAGGTTTTGTTCACCGGTTTTGCTGCGGCTCAGCGGGCAGAACTCGAACACCAGGCCGAGCAGTCTGGCTTGAAGGTGATGAAAACAGCAGGAAAATCGCTGACTTTCCTCTGCTATGGCGAAAACGCTGGCCCGACGAAGGTGATCAAAGCACAGGAAGCAGGTGCGTTCATCATCGATTCCGAACAGTTCCTGCATTTAGTCCAGACGGGCGAACTCCCCTAAAGCAGCCTGTTGCCGCCGGCGATCTGATAGCGGGCTCGCGGATGAGGTAAAGGCGGGACAGATAACACGAAGCGAGCCCTAGTAGGCGCGTGTTTTGTGGCAGTCTTTAAATAAGGAAAAAGCTGGGTGTGACGCTATGATCTAATGCATGGCGTTTTTTTTATGCTTGCATATTTAAGTTTGATCTATGCATCATGCAAGCACACCTAAGTGAGGATGCTTGCATGCCCGAAAAGAATGAGTCAAAAGCTGCTGGCGGGAAAGCGCGTGCCATTGCTCTTCCAAAGAGCAAAAGAAGCGAAATAGCAAAAAAAGCTGCTTCCGCACGCTGGGGCCTTAAAGCATCACACAAAGGAAATTTCTTACAAGATTTTAGTGTCGATGCTGAGTGCTATGTGCTTGAAGATGCTAAGAAAACAGCAGTTATGACGCAGCGAGGGATTGCCGCAGCGCTTGGTTTGAAAAATCCCGGAGGCAACGACTTTGAGCGCCTGCTAACTCGGAAAAGTCTCGCTCCATACGTTGGTGCTGAATTGCTTGAAAAAGTGTCTCAACCTATTGAATTTAAATGGGTATACCCTGGTGCCAAACAGACTGAAATAACTATCCGCGGCTACAGCGCGGATATCCTGATCGATGTGTGCAATGCGATCCTTGATGCCGATGCTGCCGGAAAACTGACTAAGAGCCAGGCGCCGCTCGCAATGCAGGCAAGGGTGATAGTCAATGCGTCTGCGAAAAATGGTATTACTAATCTGGTGTACGCTCTGGCAGGCTATCAGCCAGAGGTTGATGAAGTAATCCAGGCATTCAAAGCTTTTGTTCAAGAAGAGGCTCGGAAGTATGAGCAGGAGTTTCCAAATGAGCTCTATTTAGCCTGGCATCGCCTCTATCAAATTCCTATACCCACTCGAGGCAAGCCTTGGAAGCTTATGCATCTGACCAGGCGTCATATCTACTATCCACTTGCCAAAAGCAGCGGCAGGATTTTGGATTTGTTGAGAGCGCTACGTGACAAGGACCCTAGTAAGAAAAAACTTTTTCAATTCTTAAACGAAGTCGGCACTCGCGCGATGCGAATGCACATGGGGCGAGTCTTGGAAATGGCAGAGTCATCGGGATCCGCCAAGGAGTATGAAGAAAAATTCGTCAACCGGTTTGGTGGCCAACAAGAAATGGAATTAATTCCAGCTACTGATAAAGATTGATCATTGAGCCCGGCCCAGCGCCGGGCTTCTTGTCTCTTACCCTCCCTCCCACTCAATCGCTCTATCCGAGAGTCCAACATGCTCGTAGACAGTCCCAAGATGCTTCGTTGCCCAGAGGCGAAGGCCAACCGCATGCTGCAGCTCGGCGAAGCCCATATTTACCCGTTAACCCATTTTGTTGACCAACTTCGCGAGAGTGCCGGACCAAGTGCGGGCATCCCATACTTTGACCCTTGGGATGGGGGCGTCGAAGCTGAAGCGTTGTTCCTGCTGGAGGCGCCAGGAGCAAAAGCGGTAGCTTCGGGCTTTATTTCACGCAACAATCCTGACGAAACCGCGAAGAATATGTTCGAACTCGGGATCGAGGCTGGCATTGATCGCAAACACACAGTGCTTTGGAATGTCGTACCTTGGTACATCGGGACCGGCACGAAAATACGAGCCGCTACCCCTTTAGATCTCGAGGCTGGGCTTCAACCGCTGCCTCGATTATTGGCACTGCTACCAAAGCTACGGACTGTCGTTTTACTGGGAAGAAAGGCAGAGAGGGCCGCAGCTGCTATTGCCTCAGTCCGGCCCGATCTGAAGCTATTCATTTGCGCTCACCCGAGCCCGCTATACGTAAATAACGCAATCGGTAACCGCGAAAAAATTCTTACAGTCCTTCGTCAGGTCCGCGCATATCTACATCAAGGTTGACTTGCATGGCCCAGCCAGCGCTGGGCGTCTTGTATCTGTTCCTTCACATCCCTTTCACAATCGAGCGCCTATTGTGGTCACAGCTCCTTGTGAAGATCCTTTAAGCCCGCTACCCCCCCCATCGCGGGCTTTTCTTTGTCTGAGATTTACCTGGAATTGTTGTGCTTGGCCGAGCCACGCTCGTAGCACTAACACTTTAAGATATTGCGATGCCCTCCCCTAAATTCTCCTCCGACATGCTTGAGTGCATGTACGAGAACCAGCTCGCCCTTGAGGCGGCTATCATGGAGTTTTCTATATGTGCGGCCAACCGAGGCGGCGCCCAAGCTGGAGAGGATGTCAGCAGCGCGCTGGAAACCGAGGATCGCCTTGCGCGCTTGAGACATAAAGCGCTCCCTAAAGGTTCGTCAGGGCTGTTGCTGCTGGCCGCATGACAGACGCACGGCCGCCGAGTAGCATGAGCCGCTTATTCAGTGACGGACCACGTCCTTAATCAAAGCACCTCCCTAAAGGATATTCATGCGTACTTTTCTTCGTTTGCCTGTTTTGAAACTCAGCGTTCCGTTTTGCTCAATTTTCGCTCTACCGATCTTATTGAGCTTAAGCAGTTCCACCTTGGCCGCTGAATATTCGTGCGAGAGCTTCATCGGAAGTTTTGCCAACAAGCCAGATGGAGAAGCGGCATTGAAAGTCGTAAAAGATGGCAATGGCTTTGCAGCGCTTGCCCCAGGTGACGCTCCAGACTCTTGGGAGAGCACGCCACTGCAGGTTGGACTGCCTGATGAAGTGAAGAAAGAAATGCTCGCGGAGGGAGGGAAAGTGCCCCCACTGAAGTGCGCGCTGCGAGGTGAGGGTTTTGTACTCTGGCAGTTCGCGGACGGAAGCCCAGACAACCCGTCCGAAAGCGAAAGCAGAAGTCGCTCCAAATACCCGAAAAAGACCCCTTACATGATGTTCATCCACGGCGGTTTTGCTTCGGGTGAAACTGGTTTGTACCGAGTTACGTCGCAAGATTAAGGTCTGGGGCTGTGCAGGAGTAAGCGCATTTGCAAGCGCCGAAGAACGGCGCTGGCAATCGCTCCAGGTAAAAACATGCTTGAATTCCAGACTTCAGACGAACGATTGAAAGCATTCTCATATTCAGGCAACCAAGACATCTCTGTATTTTGTATAGTAGGCGTTTTGTCGGCTACCGGAGTCGTGATACGTGCCTACTGCAAATTTTGCACCCGACGTCCGAGCCGTCGCTAAGATCGAAGCAGTTCCCATGATCTTGCGTTTGGTAAAGCATCTCACCGGTCTTCGCTTCGCTGCTGTCGTACGGGTGACAGAAAAGCATTGGATTACCTGCGCCGTCGACGACTCCATCAACTTTGGCTTGCAGCCGGGCGATGAGCTTGAGTTGGAATCGACCATCTGTAATGAAATCCGGCAACACCGTCGGCCGATAGTGTTTGGACACGCTAGTAATCACCCCGTCTATGCGACACACCATACCCCATTGAAATATGAGCTTGAGAGCTATATCTCATTGCCGATAATTCGCGCAAATGGAGAGTTTTTCGGCACCTTATGCGCTATCGATCCCGCGCCTAGTGAAGTCGAGAAACCCGAAATATTAGAGAATCTGACGCTATTCGCGCAGCTGATAGCCGTGAATCTAGACATGCAGAACTCTCTCGAAGCACGTCAGACCGAACTTGAGGACGTACGCGAAACCGGTAGGCTGCGGGATCAATTCATCGCTGTACTTGGGCATGACTTGCGTACTCCGCTGGGTGCCATCCGTATGAGCGCTGACCTGTTGGAAAGCAAACTCACTGAACGGTCGACCCACAAGCTGGTCGAGGCGATCCAAAATAGTACACACCGGATGAGCAAGTTGATCGAAAACGTGCTCGACTTTGCAAGAGGTCGCCTCGGGGGAGGAATACCAGTCAGCCGACTCAAGGTCGATGACCTGCAATCAGAGTTGCATCGAGTTATCGATGAAGTAAGAAGCTCTAAACCCTCGGCCAAGATTGAGCAATCTATCGACATCCCAGTGGGCGTCGACTGCGATCCGGTCAGGGTAGGTCAACTACTTTCCAACTTATTGGGTAACGCCGTCACGCATGGTGACATCAACTTTCCAATCCAAGTGCGCGCTTTTGTCGATTACGACAACCTAGTCATCTCAGTCATCAATCAAGGTGACCCTATCGAACCCTGCCGGCAGTTGTTGCTGTTTCAGCCTTATACCAGATCACAGCAAAGTAGCTTCGGCGGTGGCTTAGGTTTGGGCCTGTATATCGCTTCAGAGATCGTCCGAGGGCACGGCGGATCTATAACAGTTACGTCTAATGTAACTGACGGCACATGCTTCGAAGCCAGCTTTCCTTTAATCTAATACAAAAATGTCGCTGACCCGCTATATCCACATCCTGTAGGTAAGCATATGAGGGCATGCCCATGTCGCGCGCCGACTGGATCAGTCTCATAAACGCTACCGCTCGCTTACAGCTGTGATATTAACCATCAAATCAGCAGTCCGATTTCCTCGGCCCCCACGGCCGCGCCAAGTTCTCGATCTGGTTGTTGTCGATGTACCCAATGCTACACAGCGTTTCGGGCTGTAATCAAGCGCTGATCACTTAACCTTCGGATACGAGGAATGGCAAAGCGAGCATCACCTTCACGACATTTTTCCAGTCAACCCTCTATGGTAACTCCAGCTCTTGGTGGATACCCTCCAGCCCGCTCCCCCCATCGCGGGCTTTTATTTGTCTGCTAAAATCTCAGCTCCTGGAAGGTGCCGTTCTCATGGTGAACCTTCACTGATGCAGGCTTGCCCATGAGCAGTGGTGCAGCGATCTTCACCAGCCCTTCTTTCGTAGACGCCTCCGCCAACGGCCGCATTGAGCCACTTCTGAAAAAGCCCCAGCCAACTTTAGTTTTTACGATCCTGTATGAGTTCATGAATCCATTCACCACCAAGACATTGATCAGCGGAACACGCTCGCAGCAAATCTACTGCCAATCTCCACCAATGGTGATTCTACGTGACGAATGGCTAAGCACGATACTCATAACCCTTAACCCCTGAGCAAGCTCAAGCTCATCAAACACGGACTTTTGTATGACTGCCAAAAAGCCTAATCTAGGAAATTATGCATTTATGCATTAAAATTTCTCCGCTCTATTGCCAACATATGTCAGCAACAATACTGTATGCACAGACAGCAATCGCAAGGAGCGAAGCATGAATCAGGCCCCCTACTCCACTTCAAAACTGCGCAATTCATACGAGCTTGTGGGTCGCCGCCTTGAACGCTTGATCGCCTCTCCTCGGGTCCAGAGGATTCAGTTGGTCGAGGTTTCGAGGCGCGACGACGAAAGCCCTGAAGCCTGGCACCAGGTCATCCAGGATATCGGCGACACGGCCGGTATTAGGGTTGAGCATTTGGATGGCGGGACCGTCAGGATCGGCTGGCGCGAGTACTGCGACTCATAAAGGAGCCCGCCACTGAGCGGGCTTTTTGTTGCCTCTTACAAAAAATATGGGAATACCCATTGACGATAAATATGGGATTACCTATATTCGCTCCATCGCAGCAACACACAGCCACTGCGAAGGGCCTCCACCCGCCGCTCTTTAGCGACACCCCTTGCCGGATCACCACCGGCCCAGATTCAAAGGCAGCAATGAACCGGCCTAAACGGTTCAGAGGGTTGGCAACTGACCCGGGCGTGCAGCGTAAAGCGCCAAGAACAGTTATCCAGCGGGAGACCAAGCCGAAAGGCCCGCGGCTGGAGGAACAATCAGAAGATAGCCGGAAGCCGACGCCAGTAGCGGGCCCCGACTGAAGAGCATCAAAAGATTCGAATTAGCGGGACCGATAGCTTCGGCTGGGACCGCCGGACCTCATGCACCCTGCCCCACTTAATCAGGGCATTCAGAGCTGTAGCGTGCATGTTGTAAGGACCTGTGATCCACGGCGAACAGATGCTGTTTGACGCTGTGAGTAGGAAGCTCGAAGCCCGCACCCACGACGAACCGCCGACCTGCAATCAGCAGCGGGATACGCGGCGCCCCCTAGCGTAGAGGGAGTCACCGTTGACGCAGTACCCCGGCCTGTCGCCAGTAGCGAGGCCGGGCACATTTTATTCAAGCCGGTGACCGACGCCAGTTGCGGGTCACGGCGGAAAGCATCACTGAAGCCCGTTCGAGGAGCTGGCTTTGGGATGTAGACCAGGTGCTACCGACTTTTCCGAGAACTAATTAGCAACTGGCATCTACCAGCCATCTGCGGGAGGGATGCAGCCACATCAGACAGCACGCGGTACATATCATCCTCGTCCGGAAACGGGTACACCTCGAGGTTGAGAGCGATCTGAATCTTGCGCAGGTCTGTGCCTTCAACGAGCCAGCGCTCAGCGGTGCGCGTTATCGCCGATCCGTTGTCATTCGTCAGCCAGGCAAGAAAGTCGAAGAGTCGTGCGACCTGCAGAACGGATGTCGAGTCAGGGATATCGGCAAAAAGCCGATCAGCCAAATTTTCCTCCCCAAACTCAACCACTACTGCACGGACAGCGCTGAACGCTTCAGTGTATTCGGGCTCGCTGCTCTCTGCTGCGATCACGTTTAACGCCCTTTCAACAACCTGATGCATAGCAATTCCTTACTCCGGGAAGGACTGTCGATGTTACCAGCCTTAAAAGCCAGCACCACGGCAGCCTGTCGTTAACTGCCCGACCTCTCTATGAGCGCATCGGATATAGCTCGGCCTTCTGTCGTGATAGCAGGGTGGCCACCTTGTCCCGAGCCTGAGCGGATTTTGTCGCGGCGTAGACGGGCAGCACTCGGAGGGATTCGAGCTATATCCGATGTGGATTCAGCGGGTTTCAGGCAACGAGATTACTTTCGCAGATAAGCAAACATGTGCTGTACATAATCGGCTTTCCCGAGAGGTACACCGTTATTGCGCAAGATGTTGTAAGCCGTGACCAGGTGAAAGTAAAACTGTGGAGTAGCCCAGTTCACTGCGTATTCGCTGCCGGTCATATCGAAGGTCATGCCATTTGGTAACTCGATAGCGATTTTACGCTCGGCCCCTTCCTCTATTTGAGCGCGATCCGCCGATTCAAGAACTGCCAAAGTGCTTTCGATTAGTACCTTAGCTGCCACCAAGTCTTCGGGAGGAGTGAGCGATAGCACGGGCTGCTGGGTAAGTCGCTGAACCGCTTCCTGAGCTTGAGTGCAAGCGTACTGAATTTGTCGGGCCAGATCGTGCATATCAGGTGCTAATCGAGCGCCAAGCAGAATTTGCGGGTCATAACCGCGCTCCAGGGCTGCGGCCTCACCCTTAGACAAAAGAGCCGATAACGATCGCAGCATTTGCGCGAAACATGGGATGGTAACTGAGTAAACCGACATATCTTTTCCCTAAGTAGTCATTCATAGCGGGCAGAAAGGATCTGCCTTTTTCCCGGACAGCAGCCTGAATCCTAGCAGACTGTTGACCTTCCTCTGCCAACACTCCCGCAACCCCTTTCCCGCCTCTATTGCATCAGCACTCCTCCCCCGCGCCCATCGGCAACCAGCGGGAGGCATGAGTGTTGACGAATACAGGTGAACCAACGAATGGAGAGAGTCATGAGCAAGCCAAAAAACGAGCCAGCGTTTCCTGTGGATAGCGTTGCTGATCATGAATTTACCGGCATGAGGTTGCGCGACTACTTCGCGGCAAAGGCAATTGTGAAGATAGCACCGAGCTTCGGAGAGATCGGGGAGCTTGCAACTGCCGGGCACGGGGTCGAAGGAATCCTTTCGCTTGCTGCGAAGTATTCCTACGAGATTGCCGACCACATGCTCGCCGCCCGTTCCGCCTAACCCCAAACACTGGAGGTCGCCATGAGCGATTGGATCAAGTGCAGCGACAGACTGCCCCAGGAGCGCTTGTCAGTTTTGGCATCCGCAAGTGGCTTTCATGTCTTCAACCTTTACCTCCATCGGGGTAAGTGGCTGGTAGACGGCCCGGCTTCCACGGCTCAGCAAACACAAGAAGTTGATTTCACAGTTACCCATTGGCAGCCACTCCCCGCCCCGCCCACCGAATAACACCACCCCGGAGGCGATCATGAACGCACAACGAAAAGCTCAGTTCGAGTTCGACAACCGTATGCCGCCTCCAGTGAGCGAAAGCTCGGCCGAGGCCGAGTGGATCGAAACGAACGCCGAGCGTCTTATGCTGGGATACCGGATTGACTGGGGGTATGAGAAGGCTGACAGGGGCTCGGTAACGCAAGCCGAGTACTTCAAGGCGCTTCAAGACCATGCCAATCAGCGTCAGATCGACGGTGAAGACAAGATCGACGCCTTCGGCCAACTGCTGGCTATCGCTGCAAACTTTGGCAGTGGCGGGCAGATTTATGACCTTGCTATCTACTTGCTCGGGTCTAAAGCGGCCCGCAAGGAGATAGCGGTGGAACTGCTCAAGCCGCACGCAGCCAGAGCCATGATGCTCCAGGAGCAGCAAGACGAACTTGAGCGGAGGGTCGGATGGTGAGCCCTCACATCCTGATAGATGAAGCGCTCGAGGCCCTGAAGCATCCCGCCAGCGAGCCCGGCGCCCAGGTCATCGTCCAGCGAATGATTACGAACATGCTCACCGGAAGCGTGATCACCATCGAAGAATTCAACCACTACTGCCAGCGCCTCCTGAAAATCACCAGGCAGCGCAAGGAGTCCGCATGACTACTGCACCGGTTAAATCGCTGATCGACGAGCAGCTTGACGACGTCGAGCGTCGCATTGCCATCCTGGGTTTCGGACTTCCCTTCAACGAGCTGATAGGTCGTAAGCGTGAAGACCTGGTGCGGGATCTGCCGCAGCGCCTGGCGCCGACCATGAAAGGTGGCCGGATCGCAGTGAGGGTTCGGCCATGACGATGATCTGCGGCATCTGCAACCAGGCCGGGATTAGCTGGGTCGGCCCATTCAGTAATTTAACCCACACCGAATGCCCGCACTGCGGCGGCACCAATTGCCAAGTGGCTGATCAGCCAGGAGACGAAGAAATAGAGGCGGAAATAGAGTGCGGGTGCGGACGCAAAAGCGGGCCACCGAACTTTGACGATGGGCGTTATTACTGCGGTAGCCAATGGTGCATGCCATGACCGCCCACCAGCGCACCCGCCGCATGCTCATCTGGCGCGGCTCCTTCTCCGCCCTATCCCTCTGCACATTCCTGATGTTGCTCAGCGCCCTCGCTGATCGAATCACTTCCTAAAACTGACGGCGCCCCTCTCCGGTGGCGCGGAGAGCAATCATGTCCGAACAGAACATGCAGATCTGGAGCAAGGTCGATAAGACCGATACCAGGTTCACCAAAAAGGCCAAGGTCAATGGCCAGGACATCACCAGCCTGAGCGGAACCGCGATGGTTATGAAGGCCACCGAGTTGTTTGGGCCGGTCGGCATCGGCTGGGGCTGGAAGATTGTCGAAGAGCGCTTCGATGAAGGTCACGAGATCTTTATCGGCGAAGGCGACAAGCGCGCCTGTATCGGCCGTGAAATTGGTCACACGGTGAAGATTGCATTGTGGTTCACGCAGGACGGCATGCGCGGCGAGATAGAGCAATACGGCTGCACCCGATACCAGTACAAGACCAGCTACGGCATGACGACTGACGGCGAAGCGCCGAAGAAGTCGCTGACAGATGCCATAAAGAAAGCGCTGTCGATGCTTGGTTTCAGCGCGGATGTGTTCCTGGGTCTGTTCGATGATCAGGACTACGTCAATGCCCTGGAGGACGAACAGGCCATCGAGCAGGCCGAAGATAAGGTCGCAGAGGAGGAGCGCCAGAAGCAAGAACGCCTGGACTACATCGCTTCCGTCATCGAATCCCTCAAGACCGCCAAGACGCCGAAGGAACTCAAGGCGTTCCATGACGTTGCCGTACGCCGCCTGACGCTTCGCAGTGACACCAAGGCCGTCACCCGGATCGTGCGCGAGTATGACGAACAGAAAGCCCGCTTTGATCAGGAGTCAGCAGCATGACCACGCTCTACACCATCGCCGAGCAGTTCAAAGAGTTGGCTGCCCTGGCAGAAACTGCCGACGAAGACCTGGCCGTCGCCCTGCGCGACACCATGGAAGGCATCGAGGGCGAGTTTCAGGAGAAGGGTAAGGCAATCGCCATGATCACCCTGAACATCGACGGCGACCTTGAGGCGATCCAGTCGCAGATCGACCGGCTTACCGAACGCAAGCGGATCATCACCAACCGCAAAGAAAGCCTCAAGGAGTACCTGCGCACGAACATGGACGCGGCTGGGATCACCAAAATCACCCATCCGCTGTTCACCATCACCTGCGGCAAGGGCAAGCCCATCGTGGTCATTGACGATGAGAAGGCCATTCCCGACGACTTCGTCAGCGTCAAAGTAACCAGCGCACCGGACAAAGCGGCCATCGCCAAGGCTTTGAAGGATGGCCAGGACGTACCCGGCGCCCACTCCGAGATCGGGAAAAGCTCGATCAGCATCAAGTGAGGTCAGCATGATCAGCAACCACCTAAGCCTGGTCGAGGCGTTACAGCCAAAATCAAATGAGCTTGCCGCCCAGGTCGCCGAGTTCCTGGCGGCCGGCGGCGAGATCGAAGTGGCCGAGCCACCTCCTCCACCGAAACCAGTCGTGTACGTTCCTCAGGAACCTCCTGCGCCAAAGCCGTTTGTTCGGCGCAGGGTTGAGCCAGTTGCACCAATGCCGCCAACACCGCTCGAAATCAAGCAGGAACAGCGCATGAAGCGGGTTGAGCTCGTCATGCAGCTTGCCCCCACTCACACCCAAAGTGAAGTCATAGAGGCCACTGGGATAGGTCGGCGCACGCTGCTGAGCATGTCGAAAGAGTTCGACTTCAAGTTCAAGCGATCATCACACGGTGGTTACAACTCACCTGAGCGCATGAAAGCGGTAGGCGAACGCGAGCTGGTGCTGGTCGAAAGAATCAAGGCTTACAAAGAGGTTGGTTTGAGCAGGCGCCGCGTGTGCGTGAACTTGCACATCACCAACAAGACGCTGAAACGGATACTCGAAAAGTACTCGATTGAATATCCGCTTTCAGAAGCAGGCGGTAACCAATGCGCCGCATAGCCCGCACCCAGCAACGCAAACGTCAAACCTGGCTCGCACTGCCGGCCAGCGGAATAGAAGAGGTAGGCCATGGCTGCAACTCAACAGCAGCGCTCCGCAAAGAGCGCGGCGAAACGCAAGGAGCTTAGCGAGGAAGAGCTTCGGCACCGTGTGCGGTCTGGCGAGAAGCAGATGATCGCCGATCTAATGGCCTGGACTGAAGACACTGAACAGGCATCAGTGGTGGCTGGATCTCTTCGCTATGTGCACTCGCTCGGTCGCGAAGGTGCGCGGGAGGCTCTGCGTTCGCGCCACAAAATCGAAGTTAACGAAAACGTGGCGGCAGAACTTTACGCCATAGGCCAGCGCCAAGCATTACGGCTCGACGCCGAAGAAGCATAACCCGCCCTACTCGCTGCAACCGGTAACGGAGTGAGGCGCCTACTTCATGAGAACGTGAATTTCATACCCTTTACCATTCGGCCAATCATCGCGAAGAACATTAATTACTCCCGAGCCAGCTTCGGACGTCGCCGGCTGCCCCGACATAATAGCCTTCGTGATGACGACAGGAAGTTTCGCTCCCAATGCCTTTTGAGAAAGGACGCTTGATGCCGAAACCAGTGCTTTCGTTGCAGCATCCTTTGATTTTGGTTTGAAGTAGTTCAGCACGAGATAAACCTGGGTAGGCGAGACGACGCTTCCCTCCACGTAATACGCAAGGTTGTTCGGTAATGGATTTCCAGAGCCGATATCCAGGTAATCACTTGAGCACCCCCAAGTCCCATCTTCTAGATCGCGCCACGTTCCGCCAGACAGTGAAGATCCAGACAGCAACGAACATGCTTGAGACGGGCTGCTCACTTTCAGGTCTGCAAAACAGTTGACTGACGCCAGCAGCAATAACGGCGCGATTATCAGCTTCTGCATGAACCTTCTCCTTGATCCGGCTCCATGCCGGTCACCCGTAATACCCGAACCCAAACCAAATTGCCACCACCGCTCACGGAGGGCGGCGCTTGCATGGAGAAAGCCATGACCCAGTTCTACCTACAGGACAGCCGCAGTCATGTCGGCGACGGCATGATGTTCTGGGCGAAGGAAGGCCGCGGTTACGTGACCAACCTGGACCAGGCCGAGCTGTTCACCTTCGAGGAGACATGCCGCCACCGTGACACCGATATCCCCTGGCCAAAGGATTACATCGACGCCAGGGCGCACTACGGCGTCGACTGCCAGCTGATGGAGGAGGACAGGCGCATCGCGGGGCTGCAGGCCGGTGCCCGCGTCTACGTGCACGTGCCAGGTGACTGGAATGGAAACGACGTCTACTGGGTCAGCGAGCAGCGCGGCAAAGTGACCGAGAACCTGAAGCAAGCCCTCAGTATGGATCTGGAAAACGCCCAGTTCACGTATGCCATTCACGCCGGCCAGGGCACGCGAGTTTTCTGGCCAGCAGCCTACATCGAGGAGATCCGTCGACGCCTGGTGCATCGCCAGAACGTCGACCACAAGCTGGCCCTGCGTGTGGCAGGGGTGAAGATGCCCAAGCCACCTAAGGTCGCCAAGCACCGCCAGCCGATGCTCAATTGCTGCGGCTGTGGACGCTTCATCAGCTGGGACGGGCGATTCCTGAACAACTGCCGAAACTGCGGCGCTAACAACTGCCCCTGACCCTCCTGCGCTGCCCGCTATGGCTCTTACTTATTGTCGAAGGTGTTGCTGCCACTCAGGCCAAAGCTTGTAGACCTGCTCCCACATATGAAACTCAAGCTGCACATAGATTCTCGACCAAACCTCAAAGGCGGCCATGTAGACATCGGTATCTAAGTGCTCAGCATCACCATCAACAATTTTCACCCGGTAGCCGATTGAATCACCATCTTCATATCGCACCACATGCGTAGTTACCTCAGGGCGATTGTGCGAAAGCGAAACATGCTTCACTGCTGTCCCTATCTGTCGACATAGAGATACTGCGGGAGACAGGCGCTGGATCGCTTTGGCAAAGTCCCCCATGACCTTGAATCTCGGCACTTTTAAGTAATCGGCAAGATCTTCCTTCATTTTCTCGTCACTGAATTGCCAGATCCAGTCATGCATATGCCAGGCGGTTATCGCGCAGTTCATCGACTTGTAAATTCGGCTTGCCGGGTTTGAATCCTGACAAGTCATAGCTTCCTTAATCTCCCAGCATAGTTTTGATAGCCAGGCCACAGGATGGCCGGACTGCATCATTTTCGATAGATCCATTTTTCCGTGCGTTTGGGTCGCCGCTACATTTTTCATTCATGGGCCTTGAGCATCAATTTCGCACACCAATACCCCACTTTAACGAATCACGCCAGCCGGCGAGGATCCCCTATGTCCGCACAACAGATCGACGAAAAGAAACTCGAGCGCGCGATCCGCAAGATCAAGCACTGCCTGGCACTGGCCCATAGCGCGAACGAGAACGAAGCCGCCACGGCGTTGCGCCAGGCCCAGGCATTGATGCGCGAGTACCGGCTGACCGAAATGGATGTGAAGTTGAGCGACGTCGGCGAAGTTGAGTCAGATCTGTACCGAGCCAAACGGCGGCCGGCATGGGATCAGCAGCTGAGCATCGCGGTTGCGGATGCATTCAACTGTACGACCATACGGCGCAGGAAGTGGAGCTCTGCGAAAGGGCAAGTCATCGAGTGCGCGACATTCGTCGGCGTTTCACCCGCTCAGAACATCGCCCTGTATGCGTATGAGTCCCTGCATAGAAAGCTCACCCAAGCGCGCAAGGATTATTGCTCAGCAGTAAGGTCTGGGATTCAGCGCAGTCAGTATTCGGCAGAAACCGCCGGCGACCACTTTGCACTGGCTTGGGTCTGGGAGGTCCAGTCGAAGCTGAAAACGCTCGTGCCGCAGGCTGATGATGATCAGCTTGGCCAGCCCTCCACCGGTCAGGACCTCGTCGCGATTCAGGCGCAGGACAAGGCCTTGATCAGCGAATACCTATCCACCCAAGACATCAGAGAATCACGGAAAAGCAAGGGCGTCGAGTTGGATATGAACGCTCAAATCGCCGGAATGCTCGCTGGCAGCAAGGTTGAACTGCACGCCGGCATCGCGCGCGGCGGGGAAGACATTCTTGCGCTATCCGAAATCGCCTGATACCTCCCACCCCACCGCCCGGGCATGGCCCGGCAAGGACTCACCATGCCTATAGAAAACTAAAACGACTGCCCTGCTTTGCAATGTCGAGGCGAGTGACTGAGCGCCAGGCTGAGGCGACCTAAGGTCGGATCAATAGACTTGCCTGGTGATCATCTATGGTGGGTATAAATCCACGACGCTTTTGGTGCTCAAGCCATGTTCTAACCAGCTCCTCATCAAAGCTCCAACCACGAGACTTCAACAAAATGAGCGCCGCACTGGTGATTCGATAGTGACCGCATTTCTGACAGACTCTTTCTTCGTAATCCTCGCCAACATCGGTTGCGAGCGCTTTCTCGCCGCAAATAAAGCATGTCATAGATCTGTCCTTAGGGATGATCTTCGAACTGTAGCCGATTCTTTAAACCTAACCACCTCCCGGGCATGGCCCGGCAAAGACTCCCCGTGAAACGGATTTACCTCAGCGGCCTCATGAGCGGAATGCCAGGGCTCAACTTCACCACCTTTCACAGCATGACAGCCAGCCCGCGCTCCAGTGGGCACACCGTCACCACCCCCGCCGAGATCAACCCCGACGGTGGCACCTGGAACGATTGCATGCGCCGCGACATTGCTGCCCTTATGGACTGCAACACCGTGGCCACCCTGCCCGGCAGGGAGCATTCAAAGGGTGCGCGCCTGGAAGTCCTGGTCGCCGAACGCCTCGGCATGATTGTCGTAAGTGCCCATGATCTGGTAACGAGGGACGCTGTTGTTCGCACAGAACGGCAGGCGCACCAGCCGCTCCTGCGCAAAGACGCTGGTCGCTGATCATGGGAAGGTGAGGATGAATGGACCAGATTCGGTCAGCGCTGTACTCGCCGAAGCGGCTCGACTAGCAAGAAACTGAGGTTTCAGTCGAACGCTGGTGTGTCATATCGGTTAAGGCAAAACTATCGCTAGCGCCCATTTCTAGAATATCCAAAACGTATACTCGAGACTCCCAAAGCAGCTGAAAATCGGCTAACCCTCGCTCTGCTGCTTGGAAGGTATCGAACAGCTCCGCAAACTGGGAGTTACGGCACAAGCGCCTATTGCCTTGGAAATCTACAGGCTCAGTAAAAAACGTTTCGCCTTCTGGGCTTATGAGTCGAAGAATCCATTTCATACACACACCTCTTTTGGCTGCAGTGAAAACTTGAGATATTTCTATCTCAGGCAATGCCATTTAGCCACTACGCAGGACTGAATATCCGATAAGAGGTATGGGGGCCCAACCAGATGCCTAAGGGTACATAGACTAGACCCCCAAACGCATGAAAGAGTACATCTGTACCCCACCTGCAGAAACTGTAACCCCTCCCCCTTCAAAGTCATCCGCTACTTTGACGAAGCATTTCGGTGAGGGCTCACGCGAGCATCAGCAGCCAGTTTACGAGCTCGACCGACGCCCCAAGCCAGCGCTCTGGTCATCGATTCTCGAGGGTATGAGTCATCAGCTTCTTCGTACAAAGCCATTCCATCTGCGGCATATATTCCAATGAACATTTCAGGCTTGCCTGTTCGCGATAGCCTGACATGCACATCAATATGAGTTCCATCGCTTAGTGTTTCATCGTGCGTTAGAGAGTGAAGCTCCGGGTCAGCCCAGTTCCAGTAGATATCGCCTCGAAGTCTCATAGGCCCCCCTCCTTACCGCCAACTGTAATGGTGAGTCGGGACGAAATTTAAACCTATGAAAGCAAATCGCAAGCGCATCTAGATCGCAACTGACAGCTGGTCGAGATATCTATACGAATCTAAATTTGACGTACAACTTTAAGCCGCAATAGCGGCAAGGACGACCCATGTCTGAAATAAATAAAGGAACGCTCGATTCTGTTCTCGGCGCCGATGGCGCGCGCCATCCTAGAGGATAGAGCCTATCTTGCTATCGGCTGTGGGTGGGTAATATTCATCAGGCTAACTGCTCGGCAATGCACCGTCCGGACCGTTGAGCGGGATGCCGACTCCGCATAGGCTATATGCACAATAACAAGTTGCATTCCTACTCTGCCGTCGGGGTACTTACTTCAGCTGGTCGGCCATCAAGTGCAGGCATCGGGTCGGTTTTAACTCCCGTGAATATTGAAGCCCAAGCTTCGTAGGATTGCCTATGGAGTGCCACGGCATCATCCCATCGACTGCCCTCCACCTCACGAGAGACTACAAGCAGCATAAGGTGATTTGTAGCAGCATCTAGATCGAGTAGGACGTGATGGGCGGTGAAGCGGAAATCATCAATCGAAGGCATTTCGGCACACTTATTCGGGACCGAGCGGCGAGGTTTCGCCATTCGTAACGCGACATCAGTATGACATCACCAGAGAATCCAGTTAGAAATTGCAGACGGCCGGTTACTTCAGTTGATGACTGTCGACCCAGCGCTCAGCAGTGGCTATCGCCTCAGCCAGTGCATTCTGATAATCCCGCCACGGGCCCGATAGATCTGCAACCGTGTTGGCGTATCCGGGAATGTCACTGCTCTCAATGACATGCGCCGCAACCGGCGTCTCGTCGTTAGGCCTGTTCCAATCAAATTTCAAGAACAGCCGGTGCCCGCGGTATTCGTGAGCAATAGGCGTATCCAAACTGTGCGACATATCCCTCTCCTGTGGGCTTTCCCAAGCATAACTACAAGTTTCAACTATCCCGGTCGATTGCACCACTGACGCGAAAGGCTACTACCCCTTTTTTTCAAAGCAGCCGCTCTAGCGGCAAGGAGACCTATGCGCCTGAAGGAAGCTGAGCGCGAGCAAGTGCGCTTGAAATACGGCGGGCACTGTGCCTATTGCGGGGTGCTGCTGGGTGACCGGTGGCACGCCGATCACCTGGCACCGGTAGTGCGCGAACTGCTGTCCAAGAAAACCACCGCAGGCACTTGGAAGTTGGTGTCAGGCAAGCCGCTACGCCCCGAGCATGACGTGCTGGAAAACATGATGCCAGCCTGCGCACCCTGCAACATCAGCAAAGGTGGCCAAACCTTGGAGGGATGGCGGACCTGGATCGCCGGGCACATCAACTCCCTCAACAGCTACCACCCTATATATCGCCTGGCTAAGTCCTACGGGCTTATCACCGAGACAGGCGCGCCGGTCGTGTTCCACTTCGAAAAGCAGCAGCAGCCATGATCGCCACCCTCTGGTTCGCCTACGTCTTCATCTACCGAGGGACGAGGCCGTGAGAGCTGTTCGACGTTTCGTGGATGACCCTGCCGCCCAGTATGGTTTTCGCGTGGTTCCGGCCACCTATGAGGATGCAGAAAAGATCACGGGCTTTCGCCTCGACCGCCGCGTCAACTACTCGATCAACCATGAAGGCGAGGTAGAGCAGGAAAGCTGGTGTACTTTGGATTGCTCCGGGTGTGGCTGTGTTTGTGAGGTGGGTTGCAGCTGCGGCCCGCCCACGGGCTGCAGCGAATGCGGCTACACCGGAAAGCGCCGGCACTACTTTGGATTCCCGCCGTTCCCGCCAGAACGCAAGACCCCCTACCCCAATCTCCCTACATGCCTGCCGGTGAGCGGCGGGCAAGGTGCTCACCCAGAAGAATCAGCCTCGCCATCCGTGGGCTGGTAAAGAGCCTATCTTCTGGGTGAGCGCGCCAAACATACATCCGAATAACAATCATTATCAAATATTTCCGATAACCGCTCAGCGCGGAAAGGACACCCCATGTTCGCTATGAAACTCACCCTGATACTGCTGGGCGCTTTGCTGTACCTGCCCGGTAGCGCCTGCTGGTTCTTTTTGTTCGGCCCTGACCTGCTAAGCACCGGCACCACCGAGGCGCTGATCTACGCCTTCGTCGGCACCTGCGCCTGGCTGCTGATCAGCTTCGGCGTAATCGTTCACATCATCAAGACAGCGCGGCCTACGGCCGACGGGAGGTAGTTATGGCAGCGGCAGAACAACTCAACGACGGGATCACCGGCGACAAAGTGCCGGAGGCTCAAATGGCAGAGCTCCTCGGGACAACCCTCGCCGCTCTGCGTTCGAAACGTGCTCGAAACCAAATCCCCCTCGGCGTCTGGAACAAGCAAGGCAGCCGGGTCATGTACAGCATTAGGAGATACTACGAATGGCTCGAAAGCCAATGGGTTTGCCCGCAGGAATGGACCTCCACCACGGATCGATCCGCATCCGCTTTATGTGGAACGGCAGCCGGCGAAGTGAAACGCTCCCCTATCCCCCGACACAGAAAGGCATCAAATCAGCCTCACAGGTTGTTGATCAGGTAAAAAGCTTGATCAAGCTGGGGCTGCTCGACGACGACAAGTACGCCGAGCTTTTCCCCAGCTCCAACAACGTCGCAGGAGGCAAGATCAACTTCGGCGAGTACGCCCAGCTTTGGCTGGATAGCCGCGAGGTGGTGGCCGGCACGAAAGGTAACTACAAGGGAGCGCTGAACAGGTACTGGATGCCTGCCCTGGCTCTAGTGCGGATCGACCTGATCACGACCACCCTGCTCCGCCGAGTGATGGCCGCCTACGAGTGGAAGTCGCCGGGCGTTAAGCGCAACGCCATCTCGAAGCTGTCCACCATCCTGAATTCAGCAGTGTCCGAGGAGCTGATCCCGAAGAACCCGGCGGCGATCCTGGAGTTGCCCAAGCGCAGCAAAAAGGAGATTGACCCTTTCACGCTGGAAGAAGCTGATCAGATCATCGCGAAGATGTACGAGCATGATCACTGGCCCAGCACGATTTATGCGGCATTTTTTGAGTTTGTATTTTTCACTGGGATGCGTCTATCTGAAGCCCTGGCGATGCGCTGGGATGCAGTAGACGAAGAGAAGAGGACGGCCCACGTCTGTCGAGGGATCGCCTTGGGTGAAGTGGTGGAGAGGACGAAAACAGGGGGAGACCGTTTCGTTTTACTGAATGACCGAGCCATGCATGCACTGAAGTTTGCCAAGGAATACGCAAACCGTCGGAAATGTGGCAAGGGCAAGGTGCAGGAAACACCTTTCATTTTTCCGCCGTCAAAGAATTCGGAGTACGTGAAACAGACATCCGACCTGCACAAGCAGTGGATTCCGACCTTGAAGGCTCTGAATATCCGTCGTCGGCCGCCATACAACTGTCGTCACACCTATGCGACAATATGCATTATGTCTGGCATGAACCCCGCCTTCATCTCCCAGCAGCTCGGCCATAGCGTCCAGATGCTGCTCTCGACTTATGCGCGTTGGATCAACTCAAGCTCGGACTGGAGCGAAATGCAAAAGCTCCAGATTGGTCCCAAATTGGTCCCAGTTGAAATAAGCGCACCCTAAGCTATTGATAGGTAAAGTAATTGATCTCCACAGCTAACATCACCATGCAGTTCGGCGCCAAGCCGCTCTTCGAGAACGTCTCGGTCAAATTCGGCGCCGGCAACCGTTATGGTTTGATCGGTGCCAACGGTTGCGGCAAGTCGACCTTCATGAAAATCCTCGGCGGCGACCTCGATCCGTCCGGTGGCCAGGTCATGCTGGAGCCGAACGTACGCCTGGGCAAGCTGCGCCAGGACCAGTTCGCCTATGAAGAATTCACCGTGCTCGACACCGTGATCATGGGCCACGAGGAACTGTGGAAGGTCAAGGCCGAACGTGACCGCATCTACTCGCTGCCGGAAATGAGCGAAGAAGACGGCATGGCCGTGGCCGAGCTGGAAACCGAATTCGCCGAGATGGACGGCTACACCGCCGAATCCCGCGCCGGTGAACTGCTGCTGGGCCTGGGGATTCCCCTGGAACAGCACTTCGGCCCGATGAGCGAAGTATCGCCAGGCTGGAAACTGCGGGTGTTGCTGGCCCAGGCGCTGTTCTCCGATCCGGAAGTGCTGCTGCTCGACGAACCGACCAACCACCTGGACATCAACACCATCCGCTGGCTGGAGAACATCCTGACCCAGCGCTCCAGCCTGATGATCATCATCTCTCACGACCGTCACTTCCTGAACAGCGTGTGCACGCACATGGCTGACCTGGACTACGGCGAGCTGCGCCTGTTCCCGGGCAACTACGACGAGTACATGACGGTGGCCACCCAGTCCCGCGAGCAGCTGCTGTCGGATAACGCCAAGAAGAAGGCGCAGATCTCCGAACTGCAATCTTTCGTCAGCCGCTTCTCGGCCAACGCCTCGAAAGCCAAGCAGGCCACGTCCCGCGCCAAGGCGATCGACAAGATCCAACTGGCCGAGGTCAAGCCTTCGAGCCGTGTGAGCCCGTTCATTCGTTTCGAGCAAAACAAAAAGCTGCACCGCCAGGCGGTCATCGTCGAAAACATGGCCAAAGGCTTCGACGGCAAGCCGCTGTTCAAGGACTTCAGCTTCCAGGTTGAAGCGGGCGAGCGCGTCGCGATCATCGGACCGAACGGTATCGGCAAGACCACCCTGCTGCGTACCCTGGTCAACGAACTGACGCCGGATGCCGGCAGCATCAAGTGGACCGACGCAGCGGAACTGGGCTACTACGCCCAGGACCATGCCCATGATTTCGAAGACGACGTCACGCTGTTCGACTGGATGGGCCAGTGGACTCAGGGCGAGCAAATGATCCGTGGCACCTTGGGCCGCATGCTGTTCTCCAACGACGAGATCCAGAAGTCGGTGAAGGTGATTTCCGGTGGTGAGCAAGGTCGCATGCTGTTCGGCAAGCTGATCCTGCAAAAGCCGAACGTGTTGATCATGGACGAACCGACCAACCACCTGGACATGGAATCCATCGAAGCGCTGAACCTGGCGCTGGAAAACTACCCGGGCACGCTGATCTTCGTCAGCCACGACCGTGAATTCGTATCGTCCCTGGCCACCCGCATCATCGAGTTGAGCGCCACTGGCGTCATCGACTTCAGCGGCACCTATGACGACTACCTGCGCAGCCAGGGCGTGGTGTTTTAACCCGCGTAGCGAGCGGGCTTGCCCCGCGCTGGGTGGCGAAGCCGCCCCATCTGGGACGCCTCGGTCTTTCAGGAGGACCGAGGTGTCTGGATTTAGGGCGGCTGC
>NZ_JBNPJU010000029.1:0-831 GCF_050312575.1 Pseudomonas sp. R11F
CCGACGTTGCCCGAGGCATTCTGCACGCCGCTGTTGTCCAGCGTGATCAGGTTGGTGGTGTCGGTGATGTTGTTGGTCGGCGTGAAGGTCGCCGTCCAGGTAATCCCTCCGTCGCTGCTGCTCACCGCCGTCAAGGTGCCGTTGGCAACGGTCAGGTCGGCGTTGGTGAAACCGCTCACCGCCTCGCTGAAGGTGATGGTCACCAACGAGGTATCGCCGACTTTCACCGCGTTGTCCGCCACCACGATGCTCGCGGTCGGCCGTACGGTATCGATGGTGAAGTTGGCCGAGTTGGTGATGCCTGAGCCCGCGTTGCCGGCCAGGTCGCTGACGCCCGCATTATTCAGGGTGATCAGGTTAGTGGTGTCGCGGATGTTGCTGGTAGGGGTAAAGGTCGCCGTCCAAGTCACACCACCATCGGCGCTGCTCACGGTACTCAGAGTGCCATTGGGCACGCTCAAGTCGCTGTTGTCGAAGCCGCTGACGGCCTCGCTGAAGGTTATCGTCACCCCAGAAGTCTGGCCAATGGCCAAAGTCGGGTTGGCGACCACGATCGTGGCGGTGGGCGCCTGGGTGTCGATGTTGTAGGCATTCGACAGCGTGCTGCCTGCACCACTGTTCCCGGCCAGGTCGTTGACGCCCGCGTTGTTCAGCGTAATGACGTCGCCCGTATGGCTTACACCCTGGGTGGGCGTCAAGTTGGCGGTCCAGGTGATACCTCCGTCGGCACTGCTCACGTTGCTCAAGGTACCGCCGGCGACGGTCAGGTCGGCGTTGCTGAAACCGCTGACCGCCTCGCTGAACGTGATGGTCACCAACGACGTGGCGCCG
>NZ_JBNPJU010000087.1:0-815 GCF_050312575.1 Pseudomonas sp. R11F
TGGGGTGAAGTCGTAACAAGGTAGCCGTAGGGGAACCTGCGGCTGGATCACCTCCTTAATCGACGACATCAGCTGCTCCATAAGCTCCCACACGAATTGCTTGATTCATTGAAGAAGACGATAAGAAGCAGCCCGAAATTGGGTCTGTAGCTCAGTTGGTTAGAGCGCACCCCTGATAAGGGTGAGGTCGGCAGTTCGAATCTGCCCAGACCCACCAATTTTGTGTGGGAAACGCCTGTAGAAATACGGGGCCATAGCTCAGCTGGGAGAGCGCCTGCCTTGCACGCAGGAGGTCAACGGTTCGATCCCGTTTGGCTCCACCATTAACTGCTTCTGCTTGTTAGAGTGTAGAAATGAATATTCTGAAGTGAATATTGATTTCTAGTCTTTGATTAGATCGTTCTTTAAAAATTTGGGTATGTGATAGAAAGATAGACTGAACGTTACTTTCACTGGTAACGGATCAGGCTAAGGTAAAATTTGTGAGTTCTCTTAGTTGAGAAATTCGAATTTTCGGCGAATGTCGTCTTCACAGTATAACCAGATTGCTTGGGGTTATATGGTCAAGTGAAGAAGCGCATACGGTGGATGCCTTGGCAGTCAGAGGCGATGAAAGACGTGGTAGCCTGCGAAAAGCTTCGGGGAGTCGGCAAACAGACTTTGATCCGGAGATGTCTGAATGGGGGAACCCAGCCATCATAAGATGGTTATCTTGTACTGAATACATAGGTGCAAGAGGCGAACCAGGGGAACTGAAACATCTAAGTACCCTGAGGAAAAGAAATCAACCGAGATTCCCTTAGTAGTGGCGAGCG
>NZ_JBNPJU010000088.1:0-485 GCF_050312575.1 Pseudomonas sp. R11F
AGCGGATTGGTGATGTTGGTCACCGGTGTGCCGTTCTTATCCACAAGGCTGGCGGTGTAGACGATGTTGCCGCCTTCACCGACGGTATTGGTGGCCGTCAGTACCACATCGACTTTGTCTATAGTGTCGTTGATGGTGGTGGTTGCGCCGTTACCGGCAACTTCCAGCTTCTCGAAGTTACCGCCGGTGGCGTCGGTGATCTTGACGGTCTGGGTGCTCTTGTCGATGAACACGTCATCGCTCGGCGCCGGGACGGTCACAGTACCGACGGTGTCACCGGCCTTGATGGTGATGGTCGACCCGTTATCCAGCTTCAGCGTGACATCGGTGCCGGCCTTGTTGCTCAAGGTCGCGGTGTACGTAATCTGACCGCCTTCATTAACTGCGCTTGGCGCGGTCAGGGTCACGGTGGTGGTGTCAGCAGTGCCCGGAGTATCGGTAACGGTGGTATTTACCGGCGTAGTGCCCGGTACCAGGTTCTCGAA
>NZ_JBNPJU010000031.1:0-470 GCF_050312575.1 Pseudomonas sp. R11F
ACCGAAGGCGGCCAGATCACTTACACCGCCACGCTGACCAACCCCGCGCAAACACCAGTGACTGTCACTTTGAGCAATGGCTCGGTGATTACCATCAAAGCGGGCGAGTCCACTGGCACTGTGGTCGTGGATACTCCAGCCAACGACGTCTACAACAACGGTTCTACCGTCAGCACTACGATTACTGGGGCGACTGGCGGCAACTTCGAAAACCTGGTGCCGAGCACGACTCCGGCCGTTACCACGATTGTTGATTCGGTCGACACCACCACTGTTTCGCTGACAGCGGCCCAAACCGTAACCGAAGGCGGTCAGATTACCTACACCGCTACGCTGACCAACCCAGCACAAATGCCAGTGACTGTCACTTTGAGCAATGGCTCGGTGATTACTATCAAGGCGGGCGAGTCCACTGGCACTGTGGTTGTCGATACCCCGGCTAACGACGTCTACAACAACGGTTCTACCGT
>NZ_JBNPJU010000089.1:0-373 GCF_050312575.1 Pseudomonas sp. R11F
TCTCCGCAGCCCTGGCCAACGGCCAGTTCGCCGGCCGCGAGGTGGCCTACATCGTCGGCCTGGGCAGCAGCGGGACCGTCGCCGCGCTGCTCTACTTCAGCATCGCCTTCGGCAAGGTGACCATTTCCACGCTGAACTCCTACGGCAGCTTCATGTGCATCGCGACCATCATCAGCAGCGTACGCGGCCAACTGGAGATCACCCGCGTGCAACGCCTGTTTTTCGTCCTCGCGATCGTCGGCGCCTCGACGCTCATCGCGCTGCTCGGCCAGCACTCGTTCCTCGCTGCGTTCAAGTCCTTCATCCTGTTCCTGCTGACCTTCTTCACCCCGTGGAGCGCGGTGAACCTGGTCGACTACTACTTCATCACCCG
>NZ_JBNPJU010000069.1:0-363 GCF_050312575.1 Pseudomonas sp. R11F
GGCGTAGCTCAGTTGGTAGAGCACGGGATTGTGACTCCCGTTGTCGAGGGTTCGATCCCCTTCGTCCACCCCATATTTAGAAGGGCGCCAGATTAATCATCTGGCGCCTTTGCTTTAAGAGCTTCAAGCGCGGATGTGGTGGAATTGGTAGACACACTGGATTTAGGTTCCAGCGCCGCGAGGCGTAAGAGTTCGAGTCTCTTCATCCGCACCAAATAAAGCTTGGCCCCGTTGAAAAGCAGGGTAGGGCTCAACAAAGAAGTGGTTTGGTTTCTTTGTTAACGCAATATGGTGGGCGTAGCTCAGTTGGTAGAGCACGGGATTGTGACTCCCGTTGTCGAGGGTTCGATCCCCTTCGTCCAC
>NZ_JBNPJU010000090.1:0-348 GCF_050312575.1 Pseudomonas sp. R11F
TCGCGTTTGATCGTCCCCACGCTCTGCGTGGGAACGCAGGTTGTGACGCTCCGCGTCACGTCTCTGAAGGCGGACGCAGAGCGTCCTGGGCGGCATTCCCACGCGGAGCGTGGGAACGATCATGACTGCGTCACGGCTACTTTCGCGTTTGATCGTCCCCATGCTCTGCGTGGGAACGCAGGCTGTGACGCTCCGCGTCACGTCTCTGAAGGCGGACGCAGAGCGTCCTGGCCGGCATTCCCACGCGGAGCGTGGGCACGATCATGACTGTGCCACGGCTACTTTCGCGTTTGATCGTCCCCACGCTCTGCGTGGGAACGCAGGTTGTGACGCTCCGCGTCACGTCTC
>NZ_JBNPJU010000091.1:0-340 GCF_050312575.1 Pseudomonas sp. R11F
GAAGTAGGAAAGCATGATGTACTTGCTCTCGTCGTCGGTGATCGCCAACGCCCCGCCGAGACTGGCGATCAGGTCGGCCTGGTCCTTCTTGCCGTAGGAGCGGAACAGCTCGCCGGTCTGCTTGAAGTTCTGCTCGCGCTGGATCTTCGCCTGCTGGGTGGTGCCGCTCAGCGGGGTCCGCACGTAGCGGGCGCTGGCCTGCTCCTCGCGCGGATCGAGCCGGCTCGGCTGGTAGTTCACCCCGCTGGTACTGTGTCCGGCGTTCAGCGCGCCGTCCTGGTTGACGGTATTGACCTCGCTGCGCGGGCGGTTGACCGGCAGGCCCAGGCCGTTGGCGCCG
>NZ_JBNPJU010000018.1:0-333 GCF_050312575.1 Pseudomonas sp. R11F
AATATGGTCGGGGTAGGGGGATTCGAACTCCCGACATCCTGCTCCCAAAGCAGGCGCGCTACCGGACTGCGCTATACCCCGGTAAAAGAAAGGCGACCTTTCAGTCGCCTTCTTCGATCAGTGCTTTTGGCCTCTGATCTTAAGATTCGATTCCAGGATTAACTGGTCTCAAAAATGGTGGGTCGTGTGGGATTCGAACCTACGACCAATTGGTTAAAAGCCAACTGCTCTACCAACTGAGCTAACGACCCAAATATGGTCGGGGTAGGGGGATTCGAACTCCCGACATCCTGCTCCCAAAGCAGGCGCGCTACCGGACTGCGCTATACCCCG
>NZ_JBNPJU010000092.1:0-326 GCF_050312575.1 Pseudomonas sp. R11F
GCCAGGGCCTCGCCGGCCTCCCTGCCGAAGCCCTGGACGACGTTGAGCACGCCCGGCGGCAGCAGGTCGCCGATGAGTTCCAGCAGCACGCAGATGCCCAGCGGGGTCTGCTCGGCCGGCTTGAGCACCACGCAGTTGCCGGCGGCCAGCGCCGGGGCCAGCTTCCAGGCGGCCATCAGCAGCGGGAAGTTCCACGGGATGATCTGCCCGACCACGCCCAGCGGCTCATGGATGTGGTAGGCCACGGTGCTGTCGTTGATCTCGGCGGCGGAGCCTTCCTGGGCGCGGATGCAGCCGGCGAAGTAGCGGAAGTGGTCGGCGGCCAG